>JADGFH010001090.1 GCA_016743925.1 Labilibaculum sp. | reverse complement strand
GACCTGCTGCTGGATTGCAAGACCTGACCCTGTTATTTTCTGCTAGCTGGCTTTTTCGTAAATACGAATGAGTGACGTTTGTCACCGACTCCTTAAATTCGTGCGTTTTGTCATGGTTCACTCCTCAGGGTATTATCCCTGTTTTAGAGTGTCCGATAAACTCCGGGAGGTTCAACCTGACCCTGTTATTTCCTCTGCCCCCTTTCATTCTTGAATCTAAAAAGTCCAATTTTCTTTAACCATAAAATCTTCCAGCCCCATATACTCTACATTAAAGTGATCACACACATTAGGTACTTTTGCAGAATTTGGCTTGTGTTTTTCTGTTGTGATGACACAACCACCAATTTGTTTTGCTTTGGCAATTACGAAGGGGTCTGCGACAGGCTTACCTTCGAGACGCTCCTGCTTTCTAATTAAATCTTGAAAATGAGTAACTTTAAATATCTCTGTTACAAATAAAAATTCATTAGGCGTAGGGGGCAAAAACAAACCGTTACTATCTTTTACCCAATTCGATAAACTATCATCATGCCCACTTAATTCTCGTGACACTTCTTTTACAGAAATAACTAATTCCTGCTCAATAAGATCATCAAATTTCTCCCAAAGCGAAGGGAAGCGTTCCGGATAATAATGTCGAAACATATTAATTAAGGGCCCGCTATCAAAAACATAAATCACGCTGTAGTTCCTCTACGATATAACAAGGCTTCCATACCATCTACGCTTTTCACTTTAACACCTAAATAATCTGCTAACCTTTCCACTGTTATTTGACTTTTATAATATCGACTAAATGCCTTTTCTATATACTTTGTACCAAGATAAGCACCTTGAGTTGAGTAATAATTTCCACTGCTACCTTTACTCTCTTTTTTATCAACTACCCATTCAGCAACTTTCCTTTCATAAAATTCTTGGTCAACCCTTCCTCTATCAAGAAATCTACGCAATATCACCTCTCTGCTAACTAGGTAAATATTTGCTAACTCTGAAATCAATGAATCATCTATATAAACATTTGACGTCCTTCTTTCAAAATCATCTGATGGAACAAGAAATTCACCTGCAAACTTATTACATAATATTTCAATTTGAAGCGAATCGCCCTCGATATAATCAATGTAATCATCAAGCCGTGTATCTACCCCACCAGTTTTGAATAACAGATGTGCCAACTCATGAAAAAGAGTAAATATTTGCCTAGTTTTCGACTTGCTATTGTTAACATAAATAACAGGGAATTGATCATCATACAAACAAAAACCTGAAAATAAATCTGACTTAAATGCATCTTTAAACACAAACACACCAAAATATTCTAGCTTTTCACGCCAAAATTTAAGAGCTTCATCTGTCGTTTTACATGCGGATTGCTCATCAAGTGTTACTGACAAATACTCCCTTACTTTCTTTGCAATATTCACCTCAGATTCATTGGGATCAAAAGATAAATCTTGAACTAGATTTTTACTTGCCGGATTCACATCATCATAAAGCTCATACAAGTTCATTTGAAATGCTCTTGCTTTACGAAGAAGCATTCTCATTCTTGCAGGCAAATGATCTATCTCATATTCCGGCAACGTACGAAATGACTGCTTGGGGGATATCTCTTCCGGAGGCTCCGGAAAAAAGAATAATGCTAATGGTCTCTTATATAAGTCATAAGCAAGACGCTCTAGCTGAGAATACGTAGGGCTACTAAACCCTGCTTCCCATTCTTCTATAACCTGATCGGTTATACCTTTTCTATTGAGCTTTTTAACTACATCGCCAATAGTCAAACCG
>JADGFH010000331.1 GCA_016743925.1 Labilibaculum sp. | reverse complement strand
AAATCAACAATACGATTTCAGTATTGTTGATATCAACCGAATGCGATTCGAAAAAATGGACTACATGAAAGGTCTAAAAAACTTTTCCCAAATTTGGGCTGACGCAAACGAATTAGAAGTTATTGCAAAAGAGTATGCTCGAATTAATAATAAAGACGAAAACGAAGCCGTTACACATTTAATTCAATTCGATAAAGAACATAAAATAAAAATTCACAAAAAATCAGCTTGGAAACGAAGAATTAGAGGCGATAAGAAATAGAATTAAATTTACCTTATTAATACTTTTTAGTATTCTTAATCGTAAGTTAATTTCAAATTTACAATAAACAAACTCAAGCTATCTGAAAACTTAAATAAAATGAATATACTATTAGTGTGTGATCAAAAAATACCAGCTCTACTTTATGGTGGTACAGAGCGAATTGTTTGGTGGCTTGGAGAAGAGCTTCACAAGAGAGGACATAAAGTTAGTTTTCTAGCTGGTAAGGGATCTTATTGTAATTTTGCTGATGTACATATTTACAAGCCAAACATTCCTCTCAATGACCAAATACCAAGTGATGTTGATTTTGTTCACTTTCACTTTCCTATTACAGAAGAAGTAACTAAACCATACCTTTCAACCTTACATTGGAATAGTGCTCCAGATATTAAGTATGATAAAAACACTGTTTTTATTTCTCGAAATCATGCTCAACGCCACAACAGTGACACATTCGTATATAATGGTCTTGATTTTAATGAATATGGCAAAGTAGGCTGGAATATGAAACGCGAGCATTTCCTTTTTTTAGGAAAAGCTAGAAAAGGACGAAAAAATGTAAAAGGATGCATAAAAATCGCAAAAGCGATAGATGAAAAACTAGCTGTTATTGGAGGTCGTGGCTTACCTTTTAATAAGTATGTTAAATACAAAGGTTTTATTGGAGGAGAAAAGAAAAGCAGGGTTATCAATCAATCAAAAGCTCTTTTGTTTCCTGTTCTTTGGCACGAACCTTTTGGTTTAGCTATCGTTGAAGCCATGTATTTTGGATGTCCTGTATTTGGTAGCACTTATGGCTCCCTACCAGAAATAATAAATAATGAAGTTGGGTTTATTTCAAATTCATATTCTGAGATCACGAACGCAGCTAAAGAATACAACAACTACGATCGTAAAAGATGCCATGAATATGCATGTGATAGCTTCTCGGTGAAACAAATGACAGACGGCTACCTAAATCTTTACGAGAGGGTTCTAGATGGTATGGCTCTAAATCAAGAAAATCCTATACATAAAGCAAATACTGGTGTTAGACACGAATATCCTCTAGAACCCTAATTTAATTGTCGACTAACAACAGATTGTAAAATATGAGATTTATTTGTAAACTACTTATAGTAAAACCTTAATTCAAACCACACATTTCATAATCAAAACTTTACAAAGTTAGCATGCTAGTATCATTTGCATTAATGCTGATAAAATATATTTTCTGGCTCGTAATGAAATGATTCCTAAATTACGAGTCAGAATTAAATTGTACTAATTATGCAATAGTTTTTCTGTAAAAAGAATGACGAATAGGAATAAAACTTATTTCAACTGAACACTATTCTGAAAAGTGTGTAAATGAGTTAAAATATTTTTAAAATTATGGCATTTTTATCACTTAATATATTTAGACAAACCATTCTCACATTTAAGTACTTTATTATTAATCACCTTATCAAGTACTTCACCATGAAATTTCAGGTTTGCTTTAGAAGTTTCGTTATGATAAAGATGATAACTTAGACATCGATAACGAACTCTTTTTTTCAGTATTCCATTATTAATTAAACGAGCAGCAATTTCCTTATCCTCAAATCCCCACATTTCAAGATTTTCATCATAACCATTAACTAAATAGAGATCCTTCATCCAGAAAGCCATATTAGAACCTTTTATACCTTTATTAGGGTTGTAAATACTACTCAATCTTCTAAAATTCATAAAATGGGGTAAACGAACGACTTGCATCTTATCTTTCAATTTGAAAAAACGAACTTTCACACTCGAGTTATCAATCATCAGCCTTGATTCTCTTTGTTTGATATATGCTCTTTTTCCTGAGACAAAAAAACCTTCTCTAGAAATACTCATATGATCTTCCACAAATTTTTCATGCAGAATAATATCTCCATCAACCTGAATCAAATAATCCATCTCACATTCAGAAATAGCTCTGTTTCTTATAGCAGATAGTCTAAAACCTTTATCAGGATGCCATATATACTTGATAGGTATTGGACTTTCTTTTTTAAGAATCTCAACCATTTCTTGGGTTTCATCTCCTGATCCATCATCAGCGATTAAGATTTCATCAGGTAAATCAGTCTGCCTAAAGATTGACTTAACTGCTAATTCCAATGCTTGAGGCCAGTTGTATGTACTTACTAAGATTGCTTTTGTAATTATTCTACTCATTATTCTTTTTTTAACGATCTCAAAAATCAAACACACATATCATAAGTATAATCTCCTTATAGCTATTCCTTTATTTTTTTGTACGAATAGGTAAAGTCTATTTAATTTTAAGAGGTATGAATGGTGCAATTTTTTCCCAAACAATATTAGGTGAAATATCATGCTTACTCCCAGTAGAACAAAAGAGGCTTCTATTTTCTTTTGAGAAACCATAAGTTGGATCCCAATCAGAAAAAGGGTGGGTCACGATTAAATCAACAATCAAAGTTGGGGCAGTTTCTGTGCCAGTTGGAATGTGATACTTATCTATTAAACCAAGCTTATGAGCACAAAGATAATAAAGTGAATACTCTGTCCAACGTGCTCTCTTAAATCGATGCAGAGACCAATTATTCAAAGCTATAGGATTGTGTAGTTGACATAAGCGATCTGCCCATGTACCCTTTCCTCGTAAATTATTTTCAATTTCTTTTGTTGTTTCCTTACATATCTCACTTGAAAGAATAGCAGGAGTTATTGCCATGCCCTTTTCAATATCACCAACATCAGCTGACATATCAAGAATACGTGCTGAAGACTTCCACCACTTAGGATGTCGTGAGCGCATTTCATATTGCATTATAGCTTTTCCCTCTATTAACAGCATCGATTTTGTAATAGATTTCAAACATAATATGTCTGCATCAAAAGTCATGAAAAAATCACAATCTAAGATACGCGGAGCAGCTAATTTAATTATTTGTTGCTTGCGCCAACCACGCATTTTAGGATAAGCTGCAAATTCTGGCACTAAAACATCTTCCGATACAACTTTTATATTCAAACTAGACCATTTCAAACACTTTTCTTCTATGATCTTAACTTCATGGTTTGGACAAACGATTAAAAACTGATCAAACATATTAGGCTCTGCAAAAGCACTAAGACTTCTAAACAATAGTTCAACACGCCCTAGATCATCAACATCATAACTTCCTCGAATACTCACTGGTAAAACTGCACTAAGTCTCATAACTATTACAAAGTTTATTTATTTAAAAAATGTGAAGATATAAATAATTGATAATTCTTGTACTTTAAGTCTTTTTATATTTTTCCCTTTTGAAGAAATGAAGGTATCCTAACTTGTAAACTAAACTGATAATCCTATACATACCCTGTATACTGAATGACGAACATATCGCAATCCATTAACAATTATCATATTAACGAAAGAGTTAGACCAAGCAAGATATTTTTTTAAAATATAGAATTAAGAGTAATTAGCCTTAATTTTCTTCATAGAATCTATTGGCAGTTTTAAATATTTGTACAAATTTCTTCCCATCTATCGACTGATCTTCTAACAAGTTCATGTTAAGATCTGAAATCGAATAATTACCCGAATAATTAACATTTATAATTCGGTTATCTTCTACTATTCCATAATTTTCAAAAGCACCTACAAGATAATAATCAAGTTTACTTTCATCAAATAAGGATTTACCAATTGCGTAATTTTCTTCATTATTTGTGCAGCCCAAATTTTCACTCATTAAAGTAGGAACTATATCATAATGCAAGCTTGTATGTGCATACTCCTTGGCATCCTTATTAGGCCAATACACAACTAAAGGAACGTTAGTTTGAGCTTTTGAAAAATTACCACCATGCCCCCAGTAGTTTTTCCTGTTATCATTAAATTCCTCTCCATGATCACCAGATAAAACCACAATAGTACTATCCAGTAATCCTTTACTTTCAAGATCATTAAGTACAATACCTAGTCGATGATCTGTTTCGTGCAATACATTTTTATATAAGTTAAAGAACTTTGTTGGATTCAAATCATTATTAAGAGCCAAATAATTGGCTTCTTCCCAAGCAGGCTGAAATGGTCCTTTCCCCGGATTCTCAGAAGAATAAGCATGAACAGCATCTAAAAAAAGGAAACCAAAAAATGGTTTTTTCACATTATTCTTTTTGCGCTTATCAATGAAAGACAACCACTCCTCCGTGCATTTTTGATCCCTTACCCAAGCAGTATTAATATCAGTTTCTGTTCTTATACGCAAGCTATCAATATCTGCAAAAACAGTTGCATCAAAAGGAGGATTGCTTAATGTCGCACTTGCAAATATTCCCATTTCATAATCAAGCTCTAGTAAACTTGAAATAAAAACAGGTCCTTGGTTTAAACTTTTCATAGTATCCCAATAAGCAAAAGCAGGTAAACTGTAAAAAAGAGAAAACACACCACTACGTGTACCACTACTGCCGCTATAATGATTGGTAAACACTTGGGATTGTTCAGCTATTTTAGCAACATTGGGTGTGATTTCAGGTGTCATACAATCTCCACGCCAACAATCTATCAAAATTATTAAAACATTATAATTAGGCGCAGTTTCAAATTCAAGTTTTTTATTCGGATAAAATAATGTACCATTAGATTTAGTATTCTCAAGAGCTTTCCGTTCTCTAAGCTTATCTCTGTCCACCAATCCTAAATTATTTAACAATGAATTTGCTGTTAAGGGAAAATACAAAGGAAATACTCTTTGCACTTGTGTTATTGGATGATAAAACATAGCGTTAGAGACTGCAAATATAAAATGACTACTAAGCATAAAAACAAGCACTGCAATAAAAGCAAATTTTCTACTCATAGATTTCGCAACACACTTAATGCTAATTCTAGCAAACAAGATTTGAGATAATACGATCAAAGTAATTACCGTAAAAGCTACCAGGTACATCCAATAGGCAAAGTGAAAAATTTCATCAGCACCGCTACTAAATACCATATCAAATACAAACTTGTTTAAATGAAAGCGCATCTGTGCATAAACTAAGGCATCAACTATAATAAATATCAAACCAAACGAATATAGAATTCCTCCAATCAATAGAACAACATTTTTGATTCTAATTAATTTATTGAGCAAAAGTAATATCGGCAATGCAACAAGCGGCATGAAGCCTAAGTGTCCGATATCTGCTACTAACAGAAACATATTTGTAGAAAGTGCATTTGTACTAGCATTATTGAGAAAAAATGAAATACCAACAACAGCATATAATATGCTATTTAAAACAATGTAATTATACAGCCAAACTAAACTGTTTATTTTAGTGTTTTTATCCATTCCTTAAAATTTAATATTTTTAAAATTAGGCGCAACAAATATACTCGAAATCATCAGTTTCCCAAAGCAATCCCAAAAGCTATTTATAAAACGTAACCATTTAGCAACAGTTCAGTGATACTTTACAAACACCTGATGACAAACATAACATATTAACAACATCCTGCTAGCTGTGAATGATCTGCAAATCAAGCTTATACCTAACAATCAACTAACTTTGCATAGCATTAAAACATTCTAGAACGAAGTATATTTAAGAAAGTCAGATTACGAACACGCTCTTTATTCTATGATTCATCTCTTTGCAATTACCCAAGACCTTTCAGTTAAAAATATCACAATACTAATTGTTAAGTAGTTGACAGTAAGATCTTATAAAATTACAAGCTATTATCTTATTTTGAGATAACGTCCAAATATAAAGGTTATCTGGTAGGAAAGTCAGAAGTTTAATATGACGCAAAGTTATGACAAGATAAATTTATTGTAACTAAGATTTTTTTTTAATTTTGTAACTATTCACTAATACACAATACGAAGATTTCTTTATATCCATTAAAGTTTCATTCTATTTCAAAAAAAAAGATTTTGGGAGGGTAAAAAGATCAACACGAGGCTTTAATTTGATACTCTACTTATTGTTACTGGATGGAACAAATTCCATATTCTAACTTTAATGTGACAAATAAATTATTGGAAAACAAAATCATTTTCGACGAAGCTAATATCTATGACTAAAGAATATGACAGGACTTGTTTATAAGTATTATGAAACCCAAAGACTGTAGCAAAGAATTAAACAAGAAAAAGTACAAAGGAAAAGTTTTAAATGTGCAACTTATGAATAGAGATCTAAAAAATCGATTAGTCCAATTTTTAGTAGATGCTATAAAAAAATAAGAGACCTTCCATATAAATCCGAGTACAAAGTTATTTCACCCAAGTTGCATTGGTGACTTGAATCTAAGATTGAATTATATGAAAAGAATATTAATCACCGGAGGAGCCGGATTTATTGGATCACACCTATGTGATCGCCTCATAAAAGAAGGCAATGATGTTATTTGTCTCGACAACTATTTCACGGGTAGCAAG
>JADGFH010000330.1 GCA_016743925.1 Labilibaculum sp. | reverse complement strand
CTTCAGTATGTTGTACAACAGCCATTAAACCTTTTAGAGGTTGCTGATAAGTATGACATCAAGGTTAACCTTGATGGAGGTGGAGTTACAGGTCAAGCAGAAGCACTTCGTTTGGCTATCTCTAGAGCTTTAGTGAAAATTGACGCTGAAGATAAAGCGGCTTTAAGAACAGCTGGATTCATGACACGTGATCCTCGTGAGGTTGAACGTAAGAAGCCAGGTCAACCAAAAGCTCGTAAGAAATTTCAATTTAGCAAGCGTTAATATTTTTGTGGCAAGTTTAGTATCTAAATTGGTAAGACTTCGATTTTCGGACTACTTAGCAATTGCCATAAAATGAATGTAAACGAATAAAAAAACAAAAAATGTCAAATACTACATTTGAAGAATTATTAGATGCAGGTTGCCACTTTGGTCACTTGACAAGAAAGTGGAATCCAAAAATGGCTCCTTATATTTTTATGGAGCGTAACGGAATCCACATCATCGACTTGCACAAAACAGCTGTAAAGCTAGATGATGCTGCCGCAGCATTGAAACAAATCGCTAAATCAGGAAGAAAGATACTTTTTGTTGCTACTAAAAAGCAAGCTAAAAATATCGTTGCAGAAAGAGTTCTAGCAGTAAACATGCCATATGTTACTGAGCGTTGGGCTGGAGGAATGTTAACTAACTTCCCAACAATCAGAAAAGCTGTAAAGAAAATGACTACCATTGATAAAATGGAAGCCGATGGAACTTTAAATCACCTTTCTAAAAGAGAGAAACTACAAGTATCTCGTCAAAGAGCTAAGTTAGAGAAAAACTTAGGTAGTATTGCTGATCTGACCAGATTACCAGCAGCTCTATTTGTAGTTGACGTAATGAAAGAATATATTGCTGTTAAAGAAGCAAACCGTTTGGGTATTCCAGTTTTTGCAATAGTTGATACTAATTCAAGCCCAGAAGGTGTGGATTTCGTAATCCCTGCTAATGATGATGCATCTAACTCTGTTTCTCTAATTCTTGATATTGTAACCGCTGCTGTTAAAGACGGTTTATCAGAAAGAAAGAACGAAAAAGAGAAAGATTCATCGGATAAAAAAACAGCTAAGCCTAGAAAAGCTAAAAAGGAAGACGCTCCTAAAGCAGCAGCCCCAAAAGCAGCAGCAGTAGAAGCAAAGCCTGAAGCAGCTCCAAAAGCTGAAGCAGTTGAGGCAAAGCCTGAAGCAACTCCAGAAGCTCCTGCTACTGAAGAGCCAAAGAATGATAAGGAATAATTAACTAACAAAAAATTAGATATATCATGTCTATTAAAGCAGCAGATGTAGCTAAGTTGCGTAAAGCAACTGGCGCAGGAATGATGGATTGTAAAAATGCTCTTACTGAAGCTGAAGGGGATTTTGACGCAGCAGTAAGTATCATTCGTAAAAAAGGAATGGCAATTGCTAACAAACGTGCCGACAGAGAAGCAACTGAAGGTGTTGTATTAGCAAAAGTTTCTGAAGACAAGAAAAAAGGTGCAATGATCACATTAAATTGTGAAACAGATTTCGTTGCTAAGAACGATAATTTTGTAGCATTTGCAACCAAAATTCTTGATATTGCTTTAGAAAATATGCCAGCTGACCTTGAAGCTTTGAAAGCTTTGGATCTTGAGGGAAGAAAAATTGAAGAACACGTAACCGAACAAACCGGTGTTATCGGTGAGAAAATCGATTTAAGTTTCTTTGATAAAATGGAATCAGAATATTCTGTAGCATATATCCACGCAGGAAACAAATTATCTACTTTAATTGGTTTCAACAAATCTGTTGAAGAACAAATGGGTAGAGATGTTGCAATGCAAGCAGCAGCTATGGCTCCTATCGCTATCGATAAGGACAATGTAGATGCTGACGTAATTGCAAAAGAGCTTGAAATTGGAAAAGAAAAAGCTCGTCTTGAAGGAAAACCTGAAGCTATGCTTGACAAAATTGCTCAAGGACGTTTAGGGAAATTCTTCAAAGAAACTACTTTATTAAACCAAGACTTTGTAAAAGACGGAAAGCAATCTGTTAAGCAGTACCTTTCTAGTTCTGATAAAGATCTAACAGTGGTTGCAATGAAGCGTTTCACATTGAATGCTTAATACAATTATTATTACATATTAAAAAGAGTTCCCAATGGGAACTCTTTTTTTTTATCTTATCGTAGAATTTTCTCACCTTTGGGTATAAAAAATTGAAATAATGGTTAAATACAAACGTGTACTATTAAAATTAAGCGGCGAATCACTAATGGGTGAGCAACAATATGGTATCGACTCGCAACGATTAAGTGATTATGCTGAACAAATTAAAGAGATCACAGAACTTGGAGTTCAAGTAGGTATCGTAATAGGTGGTGGTAACATTTTTCGTGGCTTAAGCGGTGCTGCAAAAGGTTTTGATCGTGTTAAAGGCGATTCGATGGGGATGTTAGCAACCGTAATCAATAGTTTAGCACTTAACTCTGCTTTAGAAGCAATAGAGTGTAAATCGAGAGTATTAACTGCTATTAGAATGGAACCAATTGGTGAATTCTATTCAAAACAAAAGGCCGTAGACTACCTTGAAAATGAATATGTTACTATTTTCTCTGCAGGTACAGGTAACCCATATTTTACTACAGATACAGGTTCTTCGTTAAGAGGAATTGAAATCGAAGCCGATGCCATGTTAAAAGGTACTCGTGTGGATGGTATTTACACTGCCGATCCTGAAAAAGATCCAAATGCAACTAAATTCGAAACCATTACCTTTGATGAAATCTATCACAAGGATTTGAGAGTTATGGATTTAACTGCAACAACCATGTGTAAAGAAAACAATTTACCAATAATTGTTTTTGATATGGACACAAAAGGAAACTTGAAACAAGTAATCGAAGGTAATAACATTGGAACATTAGTACACAACTAATCGTTCTTAATCTCTTTATGTACTTGATCATTTTAGTTTAAATAAAAAAAAAACTATCTTTAGTTGATTACAGATTTTTGCTATTTTTGTAGACACTATACATTGATCAATAAAACAAATTAAAATCTTTCTCCGATGAATGAAGAAGTTCAAATGTATCTTGAAGATGCAAAGGAAAAGATGGAAGCTGCCGTTGACCATCTTAATAATGAATTAGTTAAAATTCGTGCTGGTAAAGCCAATCCAAGTATGCTAAGTGGCGTTTTGGTTGACTACTACGGAAGTATGACGCCACTATCTCAAGTTGCCAATGTTAGTGTTCCAGACCCTAGAACAATTGCTGTTCAACCCTGGGAAAGAGGATTAATTGTACCTATTGAAAAGGCAATTATGAACTCTAATCTTGGTTTTAACCCTGATAACAATGGTGAAGTTATCCGAATTAACATACCTGCTCTAACTGAAGAACGAAGAGGCGATTTAGTAAAACAATCGAAAGCAGAATGTGAAAATGCTAAAATTAGTGTTCGAAATGCTCGAAGAGATACTAACGTTGAATTAAAGAAGTTAATTAAAGAAGGTTTGTCGGAAGATGTAGAAAAAGATGCAGAAGCAGAAGTTCAATCTATGACGGATAATTTCGGCAGAAAAATTGATCAACTACTTGTTGAAAAAGAAAAAGATATAATGACAATATAATATATAGAAAAAGCAGCCAAATGGCTGCTTTTTTTTATCCTATTCGTAATTCCATTACCTGCTTTAAAAATACCTTTAGTCACTTTTCACGAACTGAATTATCCCAGTATCCGTCTTCATCAAAGTGCGATCCTAAATTAAAGGCAGAGACAAAATCCCAATATTCAGGTATGTTATCTGCTGTGATTCCTGAACCATTAATACTGGAATATAATTTGTCTATCGAGCATTTTAACTCGGCATAAAAAAGCTGCCAATTGGCAGCTTTTATTTCTTACACCTTCTCAAAAAAATAAACTTTCTTTCTTGTTGAAGATTTTATTTATTGCAATCTAAATTTAAGCTGGAACTCAAGTTTCTTCCCAATCCAATTTTGATTAGTAATTCGCGGTAAAGATTTGAGAATTCGTTTGGTTTCTTTTTCCAGACTCTTCTGACCTGCCTGAGTATTATTCTCAGTATTTGTAGAATCTTTAAAGGCGGTAATCACTACCTCATCAATTTTTACCACATTTGCTCCTCGTTTCAGAACAATTTTAATACCCGTTACATTCCCATTTTTATCAACTGTAGTTCTGGCAATGATGTCAGCTTCCACATTATTCTTTCGAGCTAATAACGGATACTTAACCGAACTTGCTATAAACTTTTGTAAATCCAAAGCGTTTGATATTGTCTTTTCGGTCTTCTTTTCCAATTTTGCTTCTTCAGCTTTATTTGGATTTGTAAAAGCAAGTAGACTAATAGCCAATATTGGCAATATCAGTAATCCTTTTAATCTATCAATTATTTTATTATTATCTGATTTATTCATCATAATTATCCTTTTTTTAGTAAGACTTTGATTGTAATTATTAACCAATTGATTTTGTCCTTGCTTTTGCACAAGATTGAGCAAGGAATATTGATAATCCTTCGGTTCAGATAGATTCTTTAACATGATGTTGTCAACACAAAATTCATGATTATTGGCAATTAAACTTCGTAACCACCATGCAAAAGGATTCCACCATTGAAAGATTAACATACATTCTATTAACATCAGGTCAATAGAGTGCCATCCGGCGCAATGAGCTTTTTCGTGCTCTAAAATAAGCTTACTATCTTTCCTGCTTTCCATTTCTTCAGGAATAAAAATTGTTCTGAAAAAAGAGAAGGGCCCCACATTTGAATCTGGTAGAACAGCTAATGCAAAACCTTTGTAAGATTTACATTCTGCTTTCCTTTTCAAACTCATAATGGATGCATAGCCGTAAAAAAGCCGAATTAATAATACTAAGCTAATTATGCCAAACAGCAAAATAGCCAAAAACTCTATTGAAAAAGAAAAGTGATCAGTTACCAAAACTGATTCCTGATTTATTTGATTGCTCAATGCAAATGTGCGTATAGGAACAATTTCACTTTCATTAGCAAATAACATTTTTTTCATCCATACAGGCATGGCAAGATATGGCACTATCCATGGCAATAAAAGACTACCAATCAGCCAAAGCCTGTTTCGTTTAAAAAATCTATCATTCGATAATACCAGCACATACAAAAGAACTGATACAGCTAATACAATTCCTCCTTTTATTTGATATTCCCAAAACATTTCGATCATAGTTTACTCCTTATCTTCTTTTTTTTCAATCAGATCAATGAGCTCCTTAAGGTCATCAACGTTTAGTTTTTCTTCCTTCACAAAAAATGAAACCACATTTTGATAAGAAGATTCAAAATAATCCGATACTACATTTTTTATGAATAACTTACGATAATCCTCTCTTGTAATTACCGGATAATATTCATGTGTATTACCGTAGGAATTGTGAGCCACAAACCCTTTTTCCTCTAATCCGCGAATAATTGTGCTAAATGTATTATAGTGTGGTTTGGGTTCGGAATGTTTTATTAATAAGTCTTTTACGAAGCCTTTACCAGCATTCCACAATATTTTCATCACATCTTCTTCTCGTTTCGTTAATCGTTTTGTATGCATTAAATTGCCTTTTTTTTACCATGAATAATGTTGACATTTCAAATATAACTATTTTTTTCGTTCGGCCAACTATTTTTCTCGTTAAGCAACTAGTTTTTTAGTTTGCATTATAAAATGAGCGTATAAATCTTATAACATCCATCACATACAAACAAGAAAGTCTAAGAGATAAATCTCCTAGACTTTTTATAATTCTATCATCAATTATTGAAGATCTACATGCGTAATTCTTTAATCTTCTCCATAAAAAGATTTAACCGATCTACTGATATTGCATTCTTCCAATAACCCTCTTCCTTAAAGTATGATCCTATAATAAAAGCAGAAGCAAAATCCCAATATTCATGAATGTTATCTGCTGTAATTCCTGAACCAATTAATACGGGAATATGAATTTTATCTTTCAAGCACTTTAACTCTTGTAAGTAAACCGCTTTTCCTGTCGAAGATCCTGTGATTATAACTCCATCACTCAAGAAAAACTCTGCCGCATGCGCTGTTTCAGCTATATCCACATCCGAAGTAATTGCATGCGAACTGTGTTTCTTTTTTATATCTGTAAAAACATGAATATCCTCGGCGCCAATTGCTTTTCGATAACGCATTAATTCACCTGCGCAAGCATCTATATAGCCTTCATCAGCAACATGGCCAAATACAAATCCTTCGGCACGAATAAATTGAAAATTTGCAGCTTTTGCTATTGCCAAGGCTTCTTTATTAGCCCCAGCAAGTACTTGTATTCCTAATGGCAATTGCACAGCATCTCGAATGGCTTTTGCAACAACTGCCATTGCAGCTGTTATTTCCGGCCCAACGGATCCTTTTAGGTAAGGAACATCGTGCATGTTCTCAATCATGACAGCTTCCAAGCCAGCTTCTTCGTATTTTTTTGCTTCAGCTACCGCAATATCACAAATCTCTGCAAGGGTATATTTATTTTTAGGTGTACCGGGCAAGGCTTGCACGTGCACCATTCCAATTATGGATTTTTCTAATTGAAATAACTGACTACTCTTCATATTTATAATTTAATATTGTACAGACGCACTGCAGTGCGTCTCTTCCTTAT
>JADGFH010000329.1 GCA_016743925.1 Labilibaculum sp. | reverse complement strand
TCTCTATACATGTTATCGATCTTTTAATAATCTCAATAAGGGTTCAGTTATATAATAATTACTTCTTACGATAGGTGTTCGTGATTTAAAAATGGGCTTGCTGCTGTTTCTTAATTGAACTAAACTTTCAAACTGTTAAACCCCGCATTACATATAGCTTTTGGGTTGGCATTACATTTCACTTATTAATTCTTTTGCTTTGTCTAATGTATATGAACCCGCAACTTCTTTCTTGTCGAAAATCATAAAGTAAGCATAATCTTGTCCTGCTTGTTTTTCCCATTCAGTTCCTAATCTACATTTTGCTTCGCTATCAGTATTATCTAAATGGTCGCCTTTTGTTTCTATTAAAATAATTTTTCCAGATTTAGTTTGTAAAATAAAGTCAGGATAATGATTTGCTTTAAATCCATTGATATAAAAACCTTTTCCTCTTTCTAAATTTCGATGCCAAAAAGCAATATTAGAAGATGTTCCAATTTCCATAATTACTTTTTCTTCAAAATTATTCATTGAGCCTTCTCTTTCATATAAAGAGTTACCTATTGAAGAACCTAGATTACCAGGGACAATTTCATCACCTAATTTCCAATTATTTTTAGTATTAATTTTTTTTGACTTTATTAAATCCAAAAATCGACCTTCTGCGTAAGAATCAGATAATAGTCTAATCTTATCTTTAATCTTGTTAGTGTAGCTGTATTTTCTAACTAAAATATCTCGAAGCTGTTCGGTATTCATACTTTTCAAAATACGACCGATATAAACTTTAATTTCTTGGTCTGGAATAGGATACATATTACCAACAGTCTGCATTATTTGATGCGTGATGTCGATAATTTGATTTTCTTTTGGCTTTGCTAAAATGTATTCTGCAATTGGGTCTTTGATAACATTTTCTTCGATTTTTGTAAAAGATGGACGATATTCGTCTTTCTTCGATTCTTCCAAATCAACTTTGTATAAATCTGATGAAATCTGGTCAAAATCAATTTTTATATCTTCATCAGATAGCTTAAAATCTTTTAAAAGAGATTCTCTATTTAACAACTCTTCATCTGTTCCAAAAATATCACTTGCAGTAACTTTAATAAAGAATTGAGGAAATTCAATCTTTTCAATAAATTCCTTGTTTACCTCTTTTACATTGTATCGTTTTACTTTATCTCCCATTTCTTGAAATATATTTTCATCTACTGGCTGTTTTTCTTGTTCCTGAATTTGCTGTTCTAATTCTTTGCTTTGTTTCTTTGCCATTGTTTCAATTTCATCAATTACAGAAGTTGTCTCAATTTCATCTTCACTTGCATTTGGGTCAAATGAAACACGAGTTTTGTCAATTGTATCCTCTTCCTCGTTTTGTTGTTCTGGAAACAAGAATGTTTCAACAGGGTCAGCAGTTTTTGTTTGCTTTTCTTCTTCTGTCATATTATCGACCTTGCGATAATCTTTTTCACTAAAACCAGAAGTTTGTAAACCTTTAACAATGTTTTGTAGAGTTTCATTAAACTTTACCGAAGCGGTTAAAACGTATGATAGATTTAATTGAAATGCACTATGTTTTTGTACATAAGGCTGACGTAAAACACGACCTAAAATTTGTTCTACATCTACGGCACTTGATTTATCAGCCAATGATGCTAATATGTATGCAAACGGACAATCCCAACCTTCTTTTAAAGCGTTTATTGTGATAATATATCTTACTTCACAATCTTTCTCCATTAACTCAACGCCTTTCAATTCGTCAATATTTGCCGTTTTAATTTTAATCTGATTTTCAGGAATACCCAAACTCAATAATTGTTCTTTTAGTTTCTCAAAAGTGGTATTGTCATCTTTGGTTTTTGGTTGGGCTTGAAACAACACTATTGGACGAATATATTTTCCACCATCAGCTTCTTGTTTTTTTGCTAAGATTTCCAATTTGCGTTGCAAATGCAAAGCGTTGTTTATAACTTCTGTTTTATCGTGATTATTGTAAACAATTACAGGAAGTTTAACCATATGCTCCTTTTTTAATTCGATGGCAGGAACTAAACTTACAATATTACTGTTTGCTTTTGGTGTTGCCGTTAAATCTAAAATAAAAGAAGGGTTTAAGTTTTTGAGCATATCAACACTCAAATCGCTTTCTGCATTGTGGCTTTCGTCAACAACTAAAACAGGATTTAGACTTCTAATTACATTTATCAAAGAAGTTTCATCAACACCCTCTAAAATATGTTCTTCATTTTTGTATTGCGATGCAAATGTTTCTAACTGTCCGTTTTCTTGATATACTTTCCTGTCTTCTTTGTTTTTTGCACGTAAACTGGCAAAGCTTATTACAAAAACACTTAATTGGTCTCTTACAACAGTTGGATTAAAATTTGAGCCTTGTAATAAATCTTGTTTTTGATAAATTTCTACTCTGTGATTGAATAAAGTATTTAGTTTTTGCCTGTATGGATGCTCAGGGTTTGAAAGAGCATTTACTGTTTGTTGTAAAAGATTACTCCAAGGAACTAACCAAATTACAGCTTTTGGCTTTGAAGAGTCGTAAGCTGAAAAAATGGAATGCAAAGCATTTACTGCTATAAATGTTTTACCACCAGCAGTAGGAACTTTTACACAAACGTGCGCAGCGTTTGGAACATTATTTTTATACGGCTGCATACCTGTATTACTCAAAGGATTATAAGGTCCTATTTTATCTGACCAATATTGATTAAATGCTTTGGCTAAATTCTTTTGTTCTTGAACATAGTCCAAATATTCCTCAATATTTTCAATTACCTTTTGTTGATAGCTCTTTAATTCCATAATTTAAAACCTTGTAATATCTCTTGGTATTTTTTTAAAAATAATATTCTTTCTCGCCATAAAATCTTTTGGCAACAAGCAATTATCTGCATAGATAACATATTGCTCACCTTTTGTTTTTATCAATTCTAACGAATCATAATCTAAGGTTGTCAAACTATCTTTTTCGTAGATGAAATAATAAACTGATTGCTCTTTTTGTCCTAAAAAGTAATTAGTTTCTTTGAGGTTATTCGGTTCAGCAAATGATGTTCGAGTTTCTGAATACCAAATATATTCTCGGATTTTTTCTACACCAACAGCTTCATTTAGGTTTTGATTTTCAACAAAAAGGGGTAAGCCTAGTTCGTAAAAGTCAAATTCACCGCCAGTTTCTTCAACTTTCTTTTTGTCTTTTCCATAACCTTTAGCAACGCGTTTTACTCGCTCTGCTGTAATTTCGTTGGCATAATCTTCCATTTCTACCAAAATGAATTTACGATTTCCTCCGTCTTGTTTGTTTAAGTTTAAAACAGCGTGAGCAGTAGTTCCTGAACCAGCAAAAGAATCAAGAATCACTGCATTTTTATCTTCAAAAGAATTGATTAAAAGTTCTAATAAATTAACTGGTTTTGGATAATCAAACTTTCCTTTTTCAAAAATATTCTCTAAATCAATACTTCCAGAACTTTTTAAACTAATAATTGACCGAAGTAAAAAATCCTTTACTTCATATAGGTATTTGATGGAACTCGGTTGAGTATTTTCATCTTTAGCAAACCATATCTTACCACATTTATAAGAACCATCCGATAATTTTTCAATATTTTTATAATCTAAATAATCGTCAAATGTTTCTTTTTTCCAACGCCAACCTCTATCAGGAACATTACACGGCTTCTTTGTTATTGGATGAAGAATATCAAACGTAGGACCATAAGTTTGTCCATTTGGCCAGCTTAAATTGATTTTTCCGAATAAATCATAATTTGCATCAAGATTATTGTACAGAGTTATGCCTCTGTCATATCCGTTTTTTTTGTAAAGTTTATTTAATTCTTCTTTCGTTTCTAATAATCCAGTCTTCTTCTTTTTATGTTTTGAAACCAAATCAAATACATCATCTAAACCCTCTTTTAATTGAATAAACCTGTGTGGTTTTGATTTTACTTTCGAGTATAACAAAATATATTCGTGAATATTCCCTATGCCTTTGTCATTTTTTGGTACTCTTTTATTCCAAATAAGTTGTTCAATGAAATTATTGATTCCAAAAATCTCATCAAGCATTAACCGCAAATTGTGTACTTCATTCTCATCAATTGAAATAAAGATTATACCATCATCCGATAATAGTTTATGTAACAACTTTAACCGTGGGTACATCATACACAACCATTTATCGTGTCTTGTTAAATCATCTACACCTATCGCTGCTATTTTATCATTTTCTTTGGCTTTTAATGTGTCGTTTAACCATTTTTTAATTTTGGGGTGATTAACGTTGTCATTATAAGTCCAATTTTCTTTACCTGTGTTGTAAGGTGGGTCTATGTAAATGCACTTTACTTTCCCTTCGTATTCAGGTAAAAGGCTTTTTAAAGCTTCAAGATTATCTCCGTGTATTATTTTATTTCCGCTTTTGGTAGGTTTAGCTTGCTCTCCATTGTCGGCAGTAAAACCGTATTTGTGTTCCAACACTCTGTATGGCACTTCTTGGTGATGGCTTACAACTTTATCTTTTCCTATCCAATTTAATGTTGGCATATATTTATCTCTAATTTAATCATTATTTAATTGTCAAAAATAGCCTTAATTTTCTCAAACCAAGATATTATTTCATCGAAAGAATTTAACTCTTGTAAGTGTTTTTTTGTAACCTGTTTTGCCAGTTTCCCATTTAAAATACCTTTTACGGCTTTTTCGTCAAAGTCCGTTTTGTTTTCAATAAATGTTGGAATATCTTCTATATCCCAATTTTCAATAGAATTACAATCAATATTAAATTCTGCTTCAATTAAAGATTTTGGGATATAGTTTTCCATTTCCCTTTTTTCAGTCATTAAGCAAATTGAGTTGTCATCTCTTGCATTTATCTCATCACACTGTTTTTTATACTGTTCTGAATTTCTACCAGAGTTAGAATCTCTATCGTATAAATGGAATTCTGTTACGTTAGAACCTTTTAGATAATTTCTATCAACCCAATTTTTTAGATTTCCACCTTGCAATGGAATTATGTTTATTTGCTTTTCTTCTAAATCAATAATTTCTTTCAGTTCAGGTATGTTTTGATTAATGTTTTTAATGAACTTAATATCAAATTCTCCTTCAACGCAAATTACTAATCTACTTAAATATGGCATTACGCCTAAGGTTTTTGCAATCTCATTTAATTTTGTTTCAGACTTGTTTATCTGTGCTTCACCTTCAAATTTTTCAATGAAAATTAAATTTTCATCTTTTACAATTTTGGCAATTTCAGGTGTGTGGGTTGTTATTACTAATTGATTTTTCTCTTTTTGTGAAAGTTCCATTAATGCTTTTATCAGCATATTCTGATGGTTTGGGTGCTGAGAAGTTTCTGGTTCTTCAATAGCATAAATAATATTTCTGTTCCTTGTGTTCTTTCTTTCTGCTTCTGCTCTAAAATAATTTAATAGTATCAATCGTCTAATTCCGCTACCTCTTTTGTTTACAGGAATACCATCGTCTGTATTAAAAGAAAATGAGAATAAAGAATCCCAAGCTTTATTAGAAATATTAGGAGTAAGAACTTTTGCAATTTCAGGGTTCATTTCTTCTAATTTCTTAATTGTATCTTTCCCTATTTGGGTTGCTTTTTCTTCAATAATCTTTTTAATTGCTTCCAATTCATCAATAACTTCATCAATTGCGGATTGTGTGATTGCTTTTAGTGGTTGTTGAACTTCTTTGTCAGAATCTTTATTTAATCTGTCAGATTGGAATAGAAAGTAATTTGGTAATTCTTTCTTTAAACTCTCCCAAATTTTTTTACCATCATCTTTTGATAAAGGAATACTGATTTGTTCCAAATCGTCTGTTTCAGTAACAGAATAGATAGCTTGTCTAATTTCTGAGCTTGTATTCTTTTTCACTTCATCAACATTCAATTTATCAGAATAATCATCAGCTAATAACTTTCTTAATGGGTCAATTTTTAATGTTGATAATGGCTTTTTGAATTCTTTCGGATAATTTGCAGTCAGTTCAACTTTCAAACTGCTCGCTGTCAATTTGCCTTTTGAACAATCCCAAATTTGATGTATTTCAAGAAGTCCATCTTTGTTTAGAAGGTATTCGTTTTCAAGATTTGTAGGAATTGTGTCAATTATGTATTCTTTATCCTTCTCTATTTCAAAAACACAACCAATTGACATAGAATTGTTGTTTGCAAAAACACTATAATCAGATATATCAATTTTTACAGTTTCGTTATTAAAGAATATTTCAAGTGCTTCAAGTATTGTTGATTTTCCAATATCATTTTGTCCAATAATAACATTCAATTTGTTGTCAAATTCAACTTCAATATTTTTATATCCTCTGAAATTCTCTAAAATTATCTTTTTTAATATCATAGGTCAGTTTCTCTTTGGTCAATTGTTAGTATTGGAGCGGTGGCAAAAAAATAGCTCTTTTGGTTTTCCGGGGTCGGCTCTTTTGTGTGTCGGCAAAAACCAAATGTGCTATTTGTGCGTGGGCTTTTCATTTTAATTTCTTGTAGCAAATTTGTCATTGGTCTCTGTTTCTTTTGCTTGTGGGTAACGGGCTTGCGTCGAGTAGGCAAAGGGAGTTTCACCCTAAGCCTCTCACAGAACCGTACTTGATAGTCTCCCATCATACGGCTCTTGTCGTATATAAATCGTGTT
>JADGFH010000328.1:3112-6695 GCA_016743925.1 Labilibaculum sp. | reverse complement strand
AATCTTAATATTTTAAAGATGTCGGCGGATAATCTCATGGCTTTAATTAATGATATTCTTGATTTTAGTAAAATTGAAGCGGGACGAGTTGATTTAGAAGCTGTAGATTTTAATTTTAGAAACTTAATAGGAAATATTGCATCTGGCTTTGATGTCAAATCAAAAGAAAAAAATTTAGACTTTATTGTTGATATTGACCCTAAAATTCCAGCATATTTAATTGGGGATCCGATGCGAATTTCGCAGATTTTAAATAATTTATGTTCGAATGCGATAAAGTTCACTGATAATGGATTTGTTAAAATTAAAGTGGTTTATTTAGGTGTAGATAAAAACATATTAAAATTACAAATTCGAGTAAGAGATACTGGTATTGGAATTCCTACCAATAAACAAGATCAAATATTTAATTCTTTTTCTCAGGCTGATTCTAATACTACCAGAATATATGGAGGAACAGGCTTAGGTCTTACAATCTCAAAAAAGCTAATTGAGATTATGAGTGGCTCTATTAGTGTGGAAAGCTTACCTGAAAAGGGAACCACTTTTATTGTAAATCTAGATCTATCGATAAGTCATAAATCGATGCCTAAGGTCAGTTTTACGACAGATAATTTTAAAGATATTGAAAAGGTAAAAGGACTTCATGTACTGGTAGCCGAAGACAATGAAATGAATATATTAATCATTAAGCAATTTTTGAAAAAATGGGAAATAAGTTATGAAATTGCTATGAATGGTCAGGTTGCATTTGATAAGGTTAAAACTGGTAATTTTGATATGGTTTTAATGGATTTGCAAATGCCAATTATGGATGGATATCATACGGCAATAAGTATTCGCAAATTGAGAGAAGAGAGATTTGTTAAGCTTCCAATACTTGCAATTACAGCTTCTGCATTTAGCGAAATCAGGAAAAAGGTTTTAGAATCAGGAATGAATGATTTTGTTACGAAGCCTATAAATCCAGAAGAGTTGTTTGCAAAAATTGAAAAGTATGTAAATTAATTAGATTCTATTGGTATCCATTGATCAATTTTTATCATTGGACAAAAATCTGAATTTGTTAAGGAAGTGCGAAAAGGATAATCAATTTGTGACAAATACAATCCTTGTGGATAAGCCGTTCTAAGAAATTTAGGCGCTGTTTTATTGCGAATCATATCTTCAAATTCGGATATACTCTTTTTGCCAGTTCCTACTTCTATTAATTCATGAACTAAAATTCGAATCATTCCTCTTAAAAAACGATTGGCTGTTATTTGTAAATGAAATTTTGTTTGATCCTTATTGCTGAAAAATTGGATTGAAAAAATATCACAAAGCGTATGATTGTGGAGATCTGGAGATTTACAAAAGGCTCTGAAATCAGAATATTTTAACAAGAGTGAAGCAGCCTTACTCATTAATCCAACATCTGGATTAATGTCGTAATAAGAGCTAATATCATTTAAAAATGGATTTTTTTTTGTGTGAATAAAGTAGTTGTACGTTCTTTCTTTTGCACTTGACTGAGCATGATTCTTGGGGCCGACTTCAAAAACGTCGTAAACCGAAATATTCGGTGGAAGAATTTTATTTATTGCAAAAAGATTGTGATCGTTCCATATTTTGTCAGTATTGATGTGAAAATAATACTGGGATGCGTGCACACCGGCATCTGTTCTGCCACAGCCAATACAAACGACCTTTTCTTTTAGTAATTTAGATAAATTATCTTCAAGAACTTCCTGAACACTTGTTACGTTATTTTGACGTTGCCAGCCTTTGTAGGCAGTTCCTTTGTATCCTATGTGAAAAAAGTACCTCACGATATTTACTTTATCTGATGATGAAATGTTTTGTTGGGCAAAGGTATCATTTACTTATTCTTTTGAGAATTGGATTTGAATTCTTTTGTGAAGATTTGAAATTGTGAACTCTTTTTAAATAACGAATTGGAGGGAATAATTTATTGGGAATACCTTATATTAGAGCTCGTTTTTAAATCGAGCACTTAATTTAAACAACAAAAGAATGAAAAGAATATTTTTTGCTTTATTGGCAATACTTTCTGTATCGAGCATTCAGGCTCAATCAGTACTGGATCAGGTAAATGATCCTTATTTCGGAGAGAGTTGTACCAGTATTATGGTAGGGAAAAAAGCCTCTACAGATGGATCGGTAATTACGAGTCATACGTGCGATGGAAGATATAGAACTTGGCTACAAGTTGAAAAAGGACAGAAATTCGAGAAAGATACGACGACTGAAGTTTATAAAGGAACTCTAAAGACTGAAACTGCTTGGGATAGAAGAAAAATGACGGTCGTTGGTAATATTCCACAAGCAAAAGAGACTTATTCTTTTTTTAATACTGCCTACCCTTGTTTAAACGAGAAGCAATTAGCTATTGGAGAGACAACAATTGTTGGACCTAAAGAGTTAGTTAACGATAAGGGGATGTTTCAAATTGAAGAATTGGAACGATTAGCCTTACAACGTTGTACAACAGCTCGTGATGCCATAAATTTAATTGGTGGTTTAATTAAAGAATATGGTTATGGTGATTGGGGAGAATGTATCACTATCGCTGATAAAAAGGAAGTATGGCAATTAGAGATTTTTGGAGAAGGTCCTGACAAAATTGGTGGTGTTTGGGCTGCACAGCGTATTCCTGATGATCATGTTGGTGTTTCTGCTAATATCTCACGAATTGGTGTTATTGAAAAGAAAAATAAGGATTACTTCATGTATTCTGATAATGTTTTTTCTGTGGCAAAGGATTTAGAAAGATGGGATGGAAAAGAAGAATTTAAATTCTGGAAGGCCTATGGGAAAGTAGAAAAACCATTTAAAATTCGTGAATTTTTTATTTTAAATGCTTTGGCTCCTTCTTTAGAATTGGATTTTGAGGCAGATGAATTACCTTTTTCTGTTAAGCCAGATAAGAAGGTTTCTGTGCGTGATGTGATTGCTTTGTATCGTGAAACTTACGAGGGGACAAAGTACGATATGACTCAAGATTTAAAAGTGATTAAGAAAAAATACAATAAGGAGAAAGAAGTTATAGGAACAGATACTATAACTGCTTTAAATGCTCATCCTTGGCCAAATGGAGATAATCGAAAATTATACAATTACTTAAAAGAAGGTTCTGTTGAATATCAAAGAACTGTTGCAGTATCGTGGTGTTCTTATTCGCATATTATTCAGTTGAGAGATTGGTTACCTGATGAAATAGGTGGTCGTGCATGGTTCTCTTTTGATAATCCTGGTCAAAGTCCTCGTATTCCTATTTATTCAGGAACAACAGACTTACCTGAGAGTTTTCAGTTTTGTGGGCAAAAGCGTTACAGAGAAGATGCTGCCATCTGGCAATATCGCAAAGCAAATAAACTAGCAACTTTACAATGGCAAACAACTCGTAAAGGGATGATGGAAGAAGTTGCTTATTTTGAGGATAAAGGATTTGAAGACTCTGATGCCTTAGAAGTAAAAATTAAGAAATTACTTAAAGATGGTAAGAAAGATGAAGCGAAAATTCTTTTAAATAAATTTACACGCGATTTTACTGGAGCAACGATGTTGCGATGGAAAGAAT
>JADGFH010000328.1:0-3102 GCA_016743925.1 Labilibaculum sp. | reverse complement strand
GGAACTTGCATATGAAGAGCCGTTTGAAAGATTATTCAAATGGCTTTTTTTACTGATTGTTTTCAGCAAATTCTTTAAACATTTTTAGATATTTAAATGTTTGCTTTTTAAATGCTCTAGGCATAATCAATCCTATTAATTTCATGAATCCTTTAAGTTTAAATTCTTGTTCTGTCAAATATTTGGTTTTGGTATCAGTGAGTTCAATGAAACTAATTTTGGCCAAGTTGTATACTCCCTTGGCCTCATAAGTTGCTGTAAATTCTTCAGGAAGTTTATTTTCGATAATGGTTTCGATCATTTCAATTTCGCGTTTACCTTCTTTAAAAAGCATTTTTGTAGTAGAACCTTTTTCTCCAGGATTACCTTCTAAACGTTCAATTGATTGAAGTCCATTCATCCATTTGAATAAATTATTTTCATTATCGAAAAGTTCAACAAGTTTATCAATTGGCTGGTTAATTTCAATTTCAAGAGTATACTTCATTTATATTTTTATTATTTATTGATAAGTAAATTTGTTTTCATTTAGTAAGGTACAAAAAATGGTAGAAATTTAGAAGTTGGCTTCAATAATTAAGGGCATGTTGTTAATCTTGAGCTAATCATTTTTGTTAAGTAAAAAGTAATTATTGATTTGAAACAAGAGATTCCCAATTTTAGATTAGATCTGTTTAGCATTTTTATATCTTTCAGATTAGGCTAGTGAAAAATCTCCAATGGTACAACCAAAATTTAAAGCACCTAGTTCTGGTGGTGATTTAGAATGAATTCTAATTATATTTTATTTAAAGGAAAGATATGCTGGTAGTAATTGACAATGCTTTCATAGAAGTCTATAGATAAGTTTTTACTACATGAAAATACAAGAAAAGTATCTTTATGAGATTATTACAGTTTATGAATTTTCTTATCCACCAGGTATTTTGCGAAAGCAAAACTGCATGTAAAGGCTGGCGATACTGCATTTAGGATATGCAAGGATTCCTTATCTCCTTCAATAAGGAAATCCATTTCCAGTTTCATGTTTTTTGTATTCAGTAGTTGTGCTCTAATTCCTGGTTGTGTCCATTGGTTGAATTGACTTAGATCGCAATTTTGCGAAAGGTGTTCAGCCAAACGAATAAAATACTTCCGATTGTATTTCTTTATTTCGGAAATAGCCAGATTTCTAAAATTGAAAGAATTGTTTATAAATAGCTTGCTTTCGTAGTAAAAGATTTGTAAAAATTCATTTAGTTTAAAATTAGAGAATCCTGTGTAATTTTCACGCCAGAAAGCTGGAGTGGATGTTGGCCCAAGCTTCAGCTCATTGTCAGAAGTTAGTGTGAAATGCACACCTAAAAAAGGATTGTGAAGGTTGGGGACTGGGTAGATATGAGTTTTAATGGGAGGATTTTTCTGTTTGTATTTCAGATAAATTCCCTTAAAAGGAATGATTACAAAATTTTTCGAAAAACCGAATTGTTTGGCAATTTTATCAGCATACAAACCTGCAGAATTGATTAAATATTTGGCTTTAAACTTGGCCTTGTCTGTTTTTATAATGTTTTTACTGGCACTTATGAATTGATTGGAAAAGAAAAAATCAACACCTTTTAAACGAAGAATTTCACTTAATTTTTCACAAACCTGTTTTGGATTTACACTGGCTGTGGAGGGGGAGTACAATGCTTTTTGATAAGATTTTGCATTTGGATCGATTAGATGCAATTCTTCTTCATTAATGATACTCACTTCAACTCCATTTTGCTTTCCTCTTTTTTCCAACTCATAAAGAGATTCCACTTCTTCTGCATTGCTAGCAACTACTACCTTACCGCAATGGTTTATCTGAATATTATTTTCACGGCAAAAATCTTTCATTAATCGATTTCCTTCAACACAAAAAAGTGACTTAAGTGAATCGGATGAATAGTAAAAACCAGCGTGCAAAACGCCACTATTTCGTCCACTAGCATGCTGAGCAACCTCATTTTCTTTTTCCAAAATTGCAACTTTTGCATAAGGGTATTGGTTGATCAGTTCATAGGCAAGAGTCAAACCGATAATTCCAGCACCTATGATGAGGTAATCATAGCTTACATTTTTCTCCATACGTTTTCTTGTTTTTTGGATAATAATTTATGCATAAGTTCGCTTTTGTGAAGAACTATTCTAGGAGGAGACGGAATAGTGTCTTTCGTACTTATAAATCTTGATTAATTTGGATAAGATTACCACAGGTATCTTCAAAAATTGCAGAAATGCCCCATTTTGTTTCTGTTGGCTTCTGCGTAAACGTAATTCCTTTAACTATTAATTCCTGATATTTTTCATGAACATCAGTGGCATTTAAAGTTATGACAGGTAAAGAATCCTTATACATTGCTTCCTGATAGGCTTTAGCTGCAGGATGAGTATTTGGCTCTAAAAGTAAGGTTGTACCATTCCGATCCTCTGGAGCAACGACTATGGCCAAGGCAGCAACTGGTACAAACATGTGCTCTAGAAAACCAATATACTCTGTGTAAAAATGAAATGCCTTAATTGGGTCGTTAACATAGACACTGGTAAGTTTTATTTTCAT
The DNA here is from genome assembly GCA_016743925.1 of Labilibaculum sp. Lineage (GTDB taxonomy): Bacteria > Bacteroidota > Bacteroidia > Bacteroidales > Marinifilaceae > Labilibaculum. The sequence goes on along the minus strand of JADGFH010000328.1, from coordinate 533 downwards.
GAAATGAGGAATTAGTAAGAATCTATATCCAATATCAGAAAAAATGTTGAAAACATAAGGTATTTGACTTGTGAAATGAAGTTTAATTCTGTTGCAGATCTTATTTCGTTGATTCAAGTTGGGGAAATATGATTCTTTAATTTAAAAAGAGAAAGAAAATAGCTCTGGAACTTGTTTTTTCATGCTATAGGATAGTATTAAGTTATTGGATGAGATATAAAATCAGATATCTTTGTCTTTTGTTTTAAATGTCAGAAATGATCGGAAGAACAAATAGTAATTAATCATTATTTATGTTTTTATATTAAAGAATAACAATGGAACAATTGAGAATTGTATCAGAGAGATGTTCTCAGGTGTCTCGTTTTAAAAGGTGGGGTCATAAGGGCTATAGTGTGTTTAAAAGTCTGAAGCTTAAGATAACAATAGGTTGTCTTGTAGTAACTTATCTCAGTATTGCCACCTTTAAGAAAGCTAGTGCTCAAACAGAGATCATCTATGTAAACCAGGATCAGAAACTGGATGAGGTGATT
>JADGFH010000327.1:4947-6697 GCA_016743925.1 Labilibaculum sp. | reverse complement strand
TTTTTCTGCTTGTTTATAATCTACATCTTCTGGCAAAATCGCATTTGCAATAATATTCGCTTGATGGTCCTGAATACTTTTTTCAAGTTTATTCATAGTTACTTAGGTATTGGTTTAGGTTTTACAAAATAGTCATTTTTCACTATTGTTCGTGTTTCAAAAAGTGAATACTTTGCATTTGATAATAAAAATTAAAGATAACCGAGGTGATTAACCCATAAAGAAGGATACTGTTTGGTTTGAAATCGTACTTTAACAACTAAAGGAGACCAAAGGGAAAAGAGCTTAGCCTTGGTTTCGAATTTGGCTTGAGCAGTAATACAAAAGAAAATTATAAACCTGCAATTTTAAAATCCTCGTCAAATTACTCATTGGTGAGTATGCGAATTACCGACAATGAGTAACGACTGTAATATTAAATTTTTATTTCTTTGAAAGATTGAAAAGAATATTATGTCATTTATAGGAATTGAAGGCTTGATATAAATTTTAAACGTAATATTCCGATAGCCACATTTTTAATTTTAGAAGAAGATTAAATATGGAAAAAATCAAATGCTTTCTGTTAGGTGCTCAAATCAATCTGATTGAAAGATTGAAATTTACACTACTCTTAACTAATGAGGTTGAAATTATTGGTGAAATTTGCGACCCTGAGAAAGCCATTGACCTAATAGTAAAGCAAAAACCCGAATTAGTATTTATTGATATAGAAATGCCACGAATGTCGGGCTTCGAAGTTGTACACGAAATCCGCAAAAACATATTCTTTCCAAAATTCATATTTATTACCACTTGCAACCAATATGCCATTAAAGCTATTCGTATAGACATTTTCGACTATATCCTTAATCCTATCAATATAGACGAATTAAAAGAAGCTCTTTTTCGTTTTCAGGAAAGCCGTAAAAAATTCTGCTTCCCTAAAGGCTGTTGCCTTACCAACCGAGAAAAAGAAATTATTGAACTGGCTCAAAACAAAACCAGTAAAGAAATTGGAGAGGAATTGCACCTTAGCAAACATACTATTGACACGCATAGGCGTAGAATTTTGAAAAGACTTGGTATTACCTCTTTTTCTGAGATTTACTTAGCGCAATAAAACTTGTTTATTTATTAGATAAAACTTGCACTAAAAACTGTTTTTCATTATTGATGAGTATGTAAAATCATCATGGATGAGTAATTACACTAATATTTTATAGCTTATTATTGCTAGTTGAATCAAACCAATTAGTTAACCCCAAAACTCACTGATATGAAACGAATTTTACTTTTAGTAGCTCTATTTACTTCAACTCTCGGAAATGATGTAGTTGGAGCAGATTACTATTCTAAATATGGTTCATCAAAAACCGTAACCATACCATTTAGGACTCCAAAGTCATGCAATTTCGAGGTTAATCAAATTGCTAAAAAGAAAAATACTGAATGGTATGTTAATGATGTTTATCAAGGAGCATCTGAAAATGACTGGTCTGGAAATCCTTTAATCGGATGGGGAACAGATCCTGATTATACTTATTATTGTGGTTGGGGAACAACTAAAGTAAAAGCAATTGTATATGATGAAAACTGGGTGTTAGAGGAGTATCATATTTGGACAGTAACTGTAAAAGATTACGAGGCTCCAGTCGCAAGCCGAAAATCACCTTCAAGTTCAAGTGTAAGTATAAGGAGAGGTGAATCTCAAAAATTTATCGTTTCGATTACAGATGTTGATGGTGATATTAATGAGGTAAAGTGGTAT
>JADGFH010000327.1:0-4847 GCA_016743925.1 Labilibaculum sp. | reverse complement strand
GGTTAAGGCTGTAGCAATAGATAAACAACAAAAGAGTAGCAGTACAAGTTGGACGATAACTGTAAAAGATTACGAGGCTCCAGTCGCAAGCCGAAAATCGCCTTCAAGTTCAAGTGTAAGTATAAGGAGAGGTGAATCTCAAAAATTTATCGTTTCGATTACAGATGTTGATGGTGATATTAATGAGGTAAAGTGGTATTTAAACAATGTATTAAAAGACACTGATTATTGGGGAGTTTCAGGAAGTAGTGAGGAAGAAGATTGGACCAACACATTTAGTAGTGCAGGAACTTATACGGTTAAGGCTGTAGCAATAGATAAACAACAAAAGAGTAGCAGTACAAGTTGGACGATAACTGTAAAAGATTACGAGGCTCCAGTCGCAAGCCGAAAATCACCTTCAAGTTCGAGTGTTAGTGTAATAAGTAGTAAATCTCAAAAATTTATTGTATTAGTTACGGATGTAGATGGTGATATTAATGAAGTAAAATGGTATTTAAACAATGTATTAAAAGACACCGATTATTGGGGAGTTTCAGGAAGTAGTGAAGAAGAAGATTGGACCAACACTTTTGATAGTCCTGGTACATATGCAGTCAAAGCTATCGCAATAGATAAACAACAAAAGAGCAGTAGTATAAGCTGGATTGTAGAGGTTCTTGAAGCCCCTTCGTTAGAATTTGCGGAATGGCGTGATTTAGAAAATAACCCAATAACGGAATCTGATGTATGTAATGATGTTAAGTTATTTGTTAATACTAAAGGATATTCAAGTAAAACATTAATTGCTAAAATATACGATGCTGATGGCTTTCTTTTGGGAGATGATTTTATAAACGATGTTCCAATAAGTGTAAAAGATGATAAAGGGAGTGAATCGTGGACAACAATTTATATTGATGATAGTGGTTTGAAAAGTGCTCGTCAAACAAAAACGACAAAATCATATAGTTATAATGGTACAGAATTATATTTTGAAATTTGGGATGGCAATAAAAAGCTAGGTAAATCAAGAAACCAACTAATAGTTGTCGATAAAACTATACCATCGGCTCTTACAATAGTGGAACCTAATAAGAATGTTCTTGTTTTAGACGATTATGAGGAAGAAATCTTTTTCAGTTGGAAATCTAACGAAGAAGAATGTCAATCTCCTTTAGTAAAATATCTTATTCAAATTTCAAGCGATAGTAATTTTGAGAATTTTGAAGTTAATACAACAGTTTCTGTAAATAACTACTCTAAAAAATTAGATGCAGGTTCGTATTATTGGAGGGTAGCTGCTAGAGATAAGGTTGGTAATCCGAATAATTGGTCTGATGCCAATTGGTCTGAAGCTCGTAAAATAGTTGTTCAAAAACCTGATATATTAACTATAAATGAATTGGATCTAGATTTTAATAAATTGGGTAACAGAACTCCTTTATTATTAGTTCATGGTTGGCAAAATGACGCTAAACCTGCAAAACCAAGTATTGGGATTTGGTCTAATTTTATTTCATATTATAATCAGAATAACGAACTAAGAAGTAAATATAAATTATACACAGTAGAGTATTGGTCAAATCTGGTAAGTATTGCTGAATTAGGTAAACAAATGAGGATACGTCTAGATAAAGTGCCAACTGATGTAAAAGATCCAAATTTTGTTGGGAAAGAAGTTACTATTTTGGCTCATAGTATGGGTGGCTTGGTTTCTCGTGCATTTATGAATATAGAAGTTGATAATATAAAAGGAGGAGAGAGAGTTGATCGGTTGATTACTTTAGGGACGCCACATCACGGAAGTCCTGGATCTAATGGAAAGTCGAGAGAGGCTTTAATACTAAAATATAATCCTCTAAACATAAGCTTACTGTCAATTATTGATAATAAGTATTATAGTCTTGCCATGGCTGTTAAACCAAGTGATTTTAATCGATTTGATATGCATTGGGACAATTATGATAATTTGTTTGATTATCAGAAATATCCCAACGAGGATAACACTTGGTTGTCTGGTAGTGAAATGAATAGTGATTTGACCTATGATAGCAAAATAATTGCTTTTGCAGGTGAATTTACAAATTCAGATGTAAGCTGTAAAGATTTCACAGCATACAAAGTGGGGAATACTTTAATTAATATAATTGATTTGAGTAAATTGATTCCTTTATCAAACGATGGGATAGTACCTATAAGGAGTGCTTGGTTCGAAAAGCATGTGGTAAAAGCTAGAGAGTTTTTACCTGGTTATAATCATAGAAGAATTGCATCTGGATACGGTTTATCGGATCCTTTATTTGCAAGTATAAAGACTTATTTATTAGATGAAACTTCAAAAATAATGTTAGTTTCTCCTATTGAAACTAGTTTTGATGCTTGTGTCGTTGGAAATACTATTGAAAAAACAATAGTATTAAGTAATGTGGGGGATAAGCCTGTATCTATTTCTGGTTTGTCATTAAAAAATTATGAAAGTGATCAGTTTGAAATAATTTCACCTGTAAACTTAAATTTTGTTGTTAATAAAGATGTGCCTCAAGAAATTGTAATACGCTTTCATCCAAATTCTGAGGGAGCTAAAAAAACCACTTTAGAAATTATTAGTGATACTGATGATAATCCTGTTAAAACAGTTGAATTGTCAGGTGAAGCTAGTTTGTCTAAAACAATAATTATTGCTGTATCACCAAATGATATACAATTTAGTGAAGTAAACATTGGCAATAGTAGTATGGATATAATAACCCTCAGAAACGAAGGGAATTCTGTCCTACATATTTCTGCCATTAATATTAATGGAGACAATTCAGACCAATTTAAAATTTCCGAAGGTTTAAGCCCAATTCAAATTAACCCAGGACAAGAAGAAATTGTAATTGTTGAATTTATTCCTTCTGGTGTGGGTAGTTTTGTTGCTAATATTCAGATTCAAAGTAATTCAGATGACAACTCAGTACTAAATATTTCTCTATCAGGAATAGGTATGCCAACTGAGCAAAAACTGTTAGAGATTGAACCTGAAACTGAGGTTAATTATGAAGTGGTATGGTTAGGTGTAGGTAATAAACAACCTATTTCACTAACAAATATCAGTAATTTAGATATTAGTATAACAAATGTTACTTTATCTGGTGATGATCTTGATCAATTTGAAATTGTAAGTCCAACAAGCTTTATTGTTTCTTCTCCTGTAATGGAAAAGATTTTTGTAAAATTTAGCCCTACAAGCGAAGGTCAGAAAACTGCAAGTTTGTTGATAACTAGTGATGCAGATAATATTCCTAATCATATAATTTCTTTAACAGGTTTTGCTAAAGAAAAACCAACTAAGATTCTAGAGCTAATTAAAACTATAGATTTTGGTAATGTTAAAACTGGGACTAGTATCGAGAAAGTAATAAACGTTAAAAATGATGGTAATACATCTCTAATAATATCGAAATTAACTTTGTTGAATAATTTAAATAATCAGTTTAAGTTAAAGGGAGAAAATGAGATTGAAATTGCACCAAAATCGGAGGGGAATGTTATGATTCTATTTACTCCTTTAAGTGAAGGTATAAAAACTGCAACTCTGTTATTGGAAAACAACTCTGATAATGAGTCGCCAACTGTTTCGATTGAAATTAGTGGCGTGGGAGTCGCAAATTTAGCTCCAAATCAACCTACGCTTATTTCACCACCTAATGGTGAAGATAATGTTTCAGTGACTCCAACATTAATATGGTCGTGTACTGATCCTGATGGTGATCTTGAATTAACATATTCTCTATGGCTTGATAAGGGCGATGGTTTTAATAATTTAAAATCGGGTATTGAAGAAAGTGAATATTCTATTCCAGAGGGAACTCTTGACTATGAAACGACTTATTCTTGGAAAGTTATAGCTAATGATGGAAAATTAAATAGTAAACAAAGTGAGGTGTGGAGTTTTACAACTGAAAAGGAAGATAAGATTAAGCCAACAGTCAACATAAGTTCATCCGAAGCTAATCCTACAAATTCACAAAGCATTAGACTTCAAATTAATTTTAGTGAAGAGGTCGTAGGTTTTGATCTGTCAGATTTAGTCTTGACAAACTGTACTGCAAGCAATTTACAAACAGTTAATAACATTGAATTTACAGTTGATATTGTGACTGGAAATGATGGTGAATTAACCGTTGATATAAACAGTGATGTGCTTGAAGATAAAGCAGGAAACGGAAATTTTGCAGCAAATCAGTTTTCAATCACTTACGATGGAACTCGTCCAACCGTAGAACTAAGTACTTCTAAGAATGAGGCAGTCAATTCAGAAAAGATTGTGTTAACTGTAAGGTTTAGTGAAGAAGTTGTTGATTTTGTTGGCGAAATGATAGGACTTAGCGATGGTAATGTCACTAATTTACAATCAAATGATAATATCATATATACAGCTAATTTACCATCGATTGAAGCTGGGTATATGACTGTTGATTTAGCTGAAGGAAAAGTTAACGATTTAGCAGGTAATAGTAATATCGCAGCAGATCAATTGACTATTGTTTATACTGGAATAGAAGAGTTTGAATCCCAAGAGTATCAGATATATCCTAATCCTATAAAAGACTACCTAAATATTTCATCATCTGATATAAATCAAGAAGTAAATATCCAGATAATGACTGCTACAGGTCAAGTCGTATTTTCGGAAAAATGGAAGTCGCCATTCACACATGAGATTGATTTTTCAAATTACTCTGATGGACTATACTTTATACGTTTAGAATCTGATGGTAATATTGTAACTCGTAAAGTGATTCTAGTAAAATAAATTCTAGGTAGCTCCTATTTTAGTAGGAGCTACACTATTTTTTAACTCCAAATTTAATTCAAATGAA
>JADGFH010000326.1 GCA_016743925.1 Labilibaculum sp. | reverse complement strand
TCCCACATCTAATGGTTTTATTTATACTAGAATCAACAGGGTGAAAACAAAAAAGACTGTAAATCAGCGGATTTACAGTCTTTTGGTTTAGGATAAATCTTAAGTTGCGGAGAGAGAGGGATTCGAACCCCTTATCTACTCAATATTTGTTTCCATGTAAAATGTAGGTAAATAAAGGCTTTTGTGGGTTTTGTTGTCTGTAGGCTTACTTCAAAATGTAATATAAATACACTTTTACTTTCCCCTTAATATTCCCCTGTGTATCTTTAAAGAAAAAATAAACTATGTATTTTTTCCTGAAAGAACCAAAGTCTAACAAAGCTACTTTAATATATTTAATTTACTATTTGAAAAGTGAGGGTAAGAATTTCAAATACTCAACTGGTCAGAAAGTGCATCCTGGCGATTGGAATTTTGAAGACCGAATGCCAAAATCAAAACGAGGTGCAGGTGGTGTAATATCAAGACACCTATCCACTGTTTTATCACAATATTCTACATGTTTAGATGATGTAATTAAAGATTGTGAAAAAGAGAATAAAGCTTTACATCGAGAATTTCTAAAAATCAGATTTGAGGAACGCTTTAATCATAAAGAAACTAAAAAGGATGATAAAGGTGTGGTAAGTGCTGTTCAGGATTTTATTGATGCTAAGAATATGTCTATGGGGCAATCGGATTCGTGGAATCAAAAGTATCAGAATCTAAAAATGAAACTTGAATACTTTCAAGAACATAAAGGGCGCACTTTGATATTTACTGACATTAACCAAGATTGGTTAGATGAATATTGCGGATTTCTTCGAACGATTAATAAAAAACCATTCAAGCCACATAACGATAATACTCTGCATAGGAATATCAATTTCCTTTTCACTTTTCTTCATTGGTCTGCTGAAAAGTACCATAAGATTAATTTAAGCAGAATTAAGAATCAAGTTAAAACATTTCAGCCTGATGATGTGTTTTTGACTACCGAAGAAGTGAGTCTTCTGGAAAAAATCGAATTACACAGAGATTCATTGAATAGGGCTAGAGATTTGTTTTTGGTTGGGGTTTATTCAGGTCAGCGTTTTTCGGATTACTCAGTTTTCGAAAAAGCGGATTTGCAAGGAGATATGATTATTAAAAGAGCTGAAAAAACTGAAAGTGACAGCTTTATACCTTTGCATCCTAAATTAAAGGCCATATTAGATAAATACGAATGGAATTTACCTGCCATTTCGAGCCAAAAATTTAATAAGAACATTCAGGAAGTGTGCAAAATTGCTGAGCCGATAAAAGAAACTGTGTATAGAGGGACTGAAAAGCAGATAATTTATCATTCAAAATACAAGATGGTGGCAAGTCATACTGCCAGAAGAACATTCATTACTCTTTCCTCAGAGCGTGGTATGCCTGATCATATTATAATGAAGATTACAGGTATTAAAGATCCTAAAACTTTGCTTAAGTATAAAAAAACATCACAGAAATCTGTTGTTGAGTCAATGAATAAGTATTGGAGTTAATTAGACTAACGAGCTCGTTAGAGACCTCTAGGTAAATTTATAAAGCCCCAATTCTAAACGAATTGGAGCTTTGTTGTTTTTGTATACTGACGTTTTTGTTGTCGTTTTGTTCTTTAAAAACTTAGAATAGGGCGGTCGTAAATATGCGACTTTAAGCTGATAGTCCTATTTATTATCACATTACCCCAGATAAACTACTTATTCATTTTCTAATAGCACAAATTAATACTTGCTTGGCGTAGTTTTTTACATCTCATCAGAAATCACAGATAAACAAGAAGAAGATTAGTTGTAACGTAAAAAAAACAATTATTTGGAGAACTACTTTTTTAATCTGGCTTTACTACCTAACTCGCCCCCTGTGGTTGTTCAAAATCCGCCAAGATACGCCAAGATACGTCAAGATACGTCAAAGTCTACCACACAATAGGATTATCCCATGTAAGCCAATATGTTTGAAGTCTGAAAACATCTCATTTACCGTTAATTGGTAGTGCGATGGTGGACACCATTTACCTTTTAATAGTTGGTGTCTTGAATACTAACTTTTAACATTTGGATATGAGTCAAAATGAAATGATAACGGCTAACTTAAAGGCACTAACCTTATTTGATGCAAATAATACTTGCTTAACCGTTGATCAATGTGCAAAATTTCTGCAAGTGCATCCTAAAACAATTACAAATCGCATTAATTCTGGAAAAATTAAAGCTGAATTTATTGGTCGTATATGGAGAATCCCTAAAATGCAATTCATTCAGGAAATCATTGAAGAAATAAAAAGAACAGAGCTCTAAAGACTATGCAAAAAATTATAGACAAAAGCTTCCGAATTGTATTCTTGCTTTTAGCTCTAATGGCTTTCGTTTTTTTATTCTTTGGAGCTTATCACCAGATTGTAACACTGATTGTATGCCTATTGATGCAATCATTTTGTATAACACCTCAACTTAAATAAATATGGCAGTACTGGCTTACATTACAAAAATATCAATTGAAGATTACCCGGATATAGCTAATGGGAGGAAGACTTTCGTTGTTCTTAAAAATCATCGTAATTATCAAATTGGAGAGTTTTTGATTTTTGTAGAATATGACATGATAAAACAAGAGCTTACGGGAGCGTCATGCAGAGATAGAATTAGCTCTATTTTAAAAGGAGGTCAGGCTGGAGTTGAAAAAGGCTTTGTAGTCTTAGGGGTGAGTAAGGTTACAGAAAATACTTTATCTGAAAGAAGAAAAAAAACAATTATAGATAATGTATACGAATACCACATACAGAGTCTAAATCCTACAATAACTGTAAACGAGGCGTTTAAGAAAGGCATAGCGATTGGTTTAAATGAATTAATTAAATATGGAAGAAGCTATTTATTTACGTCAAAAAAAATAAAATCACGCAAATAATAAGGGATGTTTGCCGCACTTTTCAGAGTGCGGAAATGTTTAATTTTTTTGAAGTTAAACAAGTAAAAACGCACGAAATAGGGGTACGCATGCCGCATTATTTTCAGAATAAAAACTTCACTCTCTCACCTCATTGATCGACTATATAAACATACTATTAAAAGATTTTAATTATCAGACTTGGGTTTCCGATTCTCGTTTAGTGTTTGAGTATAAAGTCTCCGATGAACTTGATAGATACGGTAATGTAATTCAGACCAGTAGCGAGATAGCCCACTACATGGGATTAGACTTTGTTCATGCTATATCTGGGCAATGCTACGTAAAAGGCTCAATTCATAGATTCTTTAATGCAGGCGGCAACAATGCTGACCGCTTTACTTATACCAAGTTTATCAAAGCGATTAACGAGCTTAAAGACTTTGGTATTGATCCAAAAAAAGCCATGCTAAAAAGTTTCGAATTTGGTTTAAATCTTCCTATTCAAGAAAAGCATCTCACCGCCAAAAGCTTTTACAATTCAATCATTTACAGATCAGGAGAGATTGAAAAATGCATGAGTGATGATGGAAATAACCTAATCGGCAAACAGTTTACAACGGAAGATATGGCCGTTAAGAGTTACGATAAAAAACAACAAGCTAAACTGCAAAACACCACCGAAATAGTTAGGTATGAACTACGCTTTAGAAGGATGAGACTCTTGAAACGATTAGGTATTGAAACCCTTTACGACTTGACCGATAAAAACAATCTAATCCAATTGTTTGAAAAGAAGCTTTTGAAATCTGTCGAAGAAAGTATTCTATTAGATTGGAAAGCCTTGACCAACACCAACAAACTACCTCATACCCAGAAAAGAAAGTTTCTAAATTATCGAAATCCTAAGTGGTGGAGAGAGCAAAAAATGACTACGAAAACTCGTAATCTTCAAAAAATAAGCTTCGAAAAACTGATAACAAAGCATGCTCAGTACGATATAAAACAAATCCTTAAACAAAAGCTAATCAATGAATTTAATGCCACTATCGAGTTGCCTGATTTACATGCTACCAATTCAACGCAGAAAAACAGGGGGATGTTTGCCGCATGTATTGTTAGGGACAAGCGTACCGAGACAGCGGACACGGTTAAAAGAAAATTTTGCTCTGTATGTGGAAAAGAGATTACCCACCAAAAAAAAGATTCAAAGTATTGTGCCGATAACAGAAAATGTAGGGATAAAGCTTACAACCTGAAAGTATCAGAAAGGAAACAAGCCAAACGAAACCAAAAGCAAAAAGAGATTATCAACCTGATTAAAGATTTAGGAAATGAATTCAACCTGATCAGAACCACCAATCCGAGCAGGAAAAAGAAAAATGGAGTACCAGGTCGAATGACATCCATCATAGTGAACATGGGAGGGAAGAAGAGATATTTCCATGGAGTTGCAGCCCGATTCTTCCTGAGAGAATTTGAGAAGAAAACAGAATCACTAACCAAGCAGCAACAATATGAAACTGATTGTACTTGAAACATTGAAAAAATCATTGAGAGAAAAAGAACAGCAAACAAAAGTCCTGATCATGTGACTTATCTGGAACTAAAGAATGAATTAGCAGAACAAAGGGATCAGGCTCTTATAGAACTTTGGAAAGAGCAAAAGATCAATAAGGAAATACCCTCAATGATAAATTTATAGAACTAAGAAAATGAAAGTAAATACTAGAATATCGAATCATAAAGTTTGGGAGGCATGTCCATCATGTGGAAAAATTTATGATCAGATATAAGTTGCCCAATTTGTAAATCAACCACTAATCCAATTGACCATGGAATATAGAACAATGAACAGAAAAAAGTTTGTAGGTAAATAGGATATTTCCTATGCAACGCTTTATAGAAGAATTAAAAACCTTGATGCAGAATTTTGAAAACAGATTTCAGGACACTCGTTGTTATTGGAAAATGAAGTAAAATACATTCACGAACAAATATCAGGATTAAAAAAATGGGAATCGGGTTCAAAATAGGGAATGGTTCAAACTTAACATATCTTTTTTGGGAGGGAGTCGAACCCTCGTCCATCCAAGTTCAAAATAGGGTGTGCTTTAAATCGAACCCAGAAAGCAATCTTGAGATTGGAAAACACCTATATAAAAAACAGAAAAATGAATCGACTTTAAGATTGACCCTGAAAGAAAAAAGTGGTGCAAATAGAGTACACTTTTGCTGCACCACACATACGGTGGTGCAATAAGTACAAAAATAGATGTTTAATGCACTACAATTAAGAAACCATATAAAATGCACTAAGTAATGAGAGTTTATGGATATTTAAGAGCATCGACCAAAGATCAGGATGCAAATAGAGCTAAAGACACATTAATTGATTTTGCAGATAATTTAAAAATAAAGATATCAGCTTGGTTTGTTGAAAATGAATCGGGTGCAAAACTGAACCGTCCTGAATTATTTCGATTGTTGGAGATGGCAGAATCAGGAGATGCAATTTTGATAGAACAAATAGACAGGATAACAAGATTATCAGAAAATGACTGGCAAAAGCTAAAGAGTATCATCATTGACAATAAGCTAAAAATAATATCAATGGATTTGCCTACCAGTTACAATTTTGCCAAATCTACAGATGAATTTCAGAAACGAATACTTGATGCAATTAATTCTATGATGTTAGACATATTGGCGGCAACGGCACGAAAAGATTATGTAGATAGAAGACGTAGACAGTCAGAGGGTGTAAAAAAAGCAAAATCATTAGGCAAATATAAAGGTCGCCCAGAAGATATTGAACTTCAAAGAAAAATTGAAAGTCTGCTTATTGATGGCAAAAGCTACAATTATATTCAGAATATGCTAGGATGTTCCCGACACACCATATCTAAAGTGAATAAGAAAATTAAAAAAGAACAATTGGAATTTGAAAACAATCCTGTTTGATTTAGTTCCATATTCATTATTAAAAAACAGCATTAAGGGGTGTTAAACCGGTATGCCACTTAATAAATTGATTTATGCCCCGAAATACAAGTAAAAAGGGAAAAATAAGTCGTATTATCCATGCTAAGTAGGATAACCCTTTATTGCTTATTTGGAATCCCCAATAATAAGTACAAAACCAGACAAAAAATATCTTACTCCTGATTATCAGCACTTATCTATTTTGAATACAGAGGTGAAAAGGCTTATTTCCATTATTAAAAACAGCATTAAGGGGTGTTAAACTGGTATACTACTTAATAAATTGATTAATGCCCCGAAATGCGAGTAAAAAGGGAAAAATAAGTCGTATTATCCATGCTAAGTAGGATAACCCTTTATTGCTTATTTGGAAACCCCAAGAATAAGTACAAAACTAGACAAAAAATATCTTTCTCCTGATTATCAGCACTTATCAATTTTGAATACAGAGGTAAAAAGGCTTATTTCCATTATTAAAAAACAGCATTGAGGGGTGTTAAACCGATATACCACTTAATAAATTGATTAATGCCCCGAAATGCGTGTAAAAAGGGAAAAATAAGTCGTATTAGCCATGCTAAGTAGGATAACCCTTTATTGCTTATTTGGAAACCCCTAGAACAAGTACAAAACCAGACAAAAAATATCTTACTCCTGATTATCAGCACTTATCTATTTTGAATACAGAGGTAAAAAGGCTTATTTCCATTATTAATAAACAGCAATAAGGGGTGTTAAACCGGTATACCACTTAATAAATTGATTAATGCCCCGAAATGCGTGTAAAAAGGGAAAAATAAGTCGTATTAGCCATGCTAAGTAGGATAACCCTTTATTGCTTA
>JADGFH010000325.1 GCA_016743925.1 Labilibaculum sp. | reverse complement strand
GTATGTATATATTCTTATCTATTAAATTAATATTTTTTTATGAGAAGTGGACAGGTTACCATTAAAGATATTGCCAAAGAATTAGGTATTTCAGCTTCAACTGTTTCCAGAGCACTTAAAGATCATCCTGATATTAGTTCCAAAACAAAGATTGCTGTAAATGAGTTAGCTAAGAAGTGGCATTACAAACCAAATGCGGTTGCCTTAAGCTTACGTCATAGTAAAACCAATGTAATTGGAGTTATTATACCAGAGATTGTTCATCATTTCTTTTCTTCCGTGATTAGTGGTATTGAGGAAATAGCTCACAAAGCAGGTTATAATGTAATGATATTCCAGTCAAATGAATCTTATCAGCGGGAAATGGATAATGTGCAGGCTCTGCTTTCAAGTAGAGTCGATGGAGTACTTGTTTCAATGTCTAAGGAGACCAAAGATTATAGTCATTTTAGGGAATTAAGAGATAATGGCATCCCGATTGTGTTTTTCGATCGAGTTTGTAATGATCTTTCTTCTGACAATGTAATTGTTGATGATTTTGCTGGTGCTTTTGCAGCAGTAGAGCATCTAATTGAAAGTGGTTGCAAAAGAATTGCGCATTTGTCAGCACCTCAACACATGTTGCTTGCACAAAACCGTCAAAAAGGTTACAGACAAGCAATGTTGAAGCATAAAGTAGCAATTGATGAGAGTTTAGTAATTAAGTGTGATAGTTTTGATGAGGCAATCATTAAAACTCCAGATTTATTAAATATGCCTGAGCCACCAGATGCAATTTTTGCAGTAAATGAAATGACTGCGGCTGGAGCATTGTCTGTAATTAAGAAGTTTGGATTAAAAGTGCCAGACGACATTTCCATTGTGGGCTTTACGGATGGAATTGTATCTAGAGTTTCTGATCCATCATTGACAACTCTTGAACAACATGGTTTGGAAGTAGGTTTAAAGGCTGCTGAATTATTAGTTGACCGAATCACCGAAGGGAATATGGATTATGAACCGATTACGAAAGTGGTAAAAACGAATTTAATTGTACGTGAATCTACCAGACGTATATAATATTATATAAGAAGAATTTTTAAAGCTGCTTTTGTGCAGCTTTTTTTATGACCAAATGACTCTTAAATATCAGTTTTTGATCATTAGATAAGCATGAGTTGAAATAAAATACATTTTTTTTTGAAATTCGTTGCAAACGTTTGATGTAGGTTGTGTAGCCCAATTTTGTTGAGTTGTACACAATGTCTTAGTTTCAGAATTTTGACAGAATGTATTTTTTCTCTACTTTTGATCCAAGAGGGAAACCTCTTTTCCGACTTAAAAGTAAATTACTTCCTTTTTTAATATGATCTCGTTTCCAGATAGAATGATGGAAATGTAGCAGATCTAATATTCATTTAACACTATTTTGGCGTTAAATGTTTAAGTTAGTCTTATTTAATGCAGATCAAATTGATTTGTACTTAGATCTAAATTCCAAAATTATATCTTCATAATTAGTTTTTTTTGATAAACACAATGCAGAATGCATCGTTTAGAATCAAATCAGGCAATGGTATTGTAATTAAAACGTCAACCATCTTTATTGGAATGACAAAATTAACTATCAAATGAAAAAACAACCTCGTTTAAGCTTTTGGCAAATCTGGAACCTTAGTTTCGGTTTTTTAGGTGTGCAATTTGGCTTTGCTTTGCAAAATGCAAATGCTAGTCGAATTTTATCCAATTTAGGTGCAGACCTTCACTCATTATCATTATTTTGGTTAGTTGCTCCCGTAATGGGACTATTAATACAACCTGTAGTTGGTGCTGCTAGTGATAAGACCTGGACTAGAATTGGTAGAAGAACACCTTATATTTTAGGAGGAGCTATTTTTTCAATGATAGCCATGTTTTTTATGCCAAATGCACCTAATGTTATTTCGGCTGGTGGTGTTGGTGCCTTAATATTTGGTGCTATTATGCTTGCCGTAATGGATGGTTCATTTAATGTTACTTTTCAGCCTTTTCGTGCTCTTGTGGCAGATATGACACCTGAGGAACAAAGAAATGTTGGCTATTCGGTACAAAGTTTTTTGATTAATGTAGGAGCTGTAATTGGTTCTGCTTTACCATTTATTTTAACTGCTTTTGGTGTTCAAAATGAGGCTCCAACAGGGGAGGTCGCTGATTCAGTGATTTGGTCGTTTTATTTAGGAGGTTCAATTCTTCTATTGAGTGTTTTGGTTACAGTATTCAAAACTAAAGAATATCCACCAGAAGAATTTGAGGCATACAATAATATTACAGCAGAAGATAAAGAGAAGAAGGAAAGTTTCTTTTCATTATTAATGAATTTGCCAACAACAATGAAGCAGCTTGCTCTAGTGCAACTTCTTTCATGGTTTCCTCTATTTCTAATGTGGGTATATGCAACTCCAGCTATTGCTCAGCACTATTGGCATACTCCAATTGGCGATGCTAGTTCTGCAGCATATAATGAAGCAGCGAACTGGGTTGGTATTTGTTTTGCCGCCTATAGTTTATTTGCAGCTCTATTTTCTATTCTCATGCCTTGGTTTATTAGAAAAACAAGTCGAAAATTTGTTTATTCTTTCGCTCTTGTTTTCGGTGGTATCGGATATATTTCAACCTACCTGTTTCACGATCAATACATGTTATTAGTGTCTATGATTGGAATTGGTTTTGCTTGGGCTGCAATTTTAGCAATGCCCTATGCAATTTTATCTGGTGTGTTACCAGCAAAAAGTATGGGTGTTTATATGGGATTATTCAATTTAACAGTTGTAATACCGCAAATTATTAGTGGGGTATTTGGAGGAACAATTCTTAAAGTATTCTTTCAAGAACAAGCTATTTATATTCTGGTACTCGCCGGTGTCTTAATGTTATTCGGGGCTGTTTCAGTCTTTTTTATTAAAACAAAAGAAGATTAAAATAATAAAATTTAATATACTGATGGAAAAGATAAGTGCATGTATTTTTGATTTGGATGGAGTAGTGGTTGATACAGCAAAGTATCATTACATCGCATGGAAAAGCTTAGCAAATGAATTGGGTTTTGATTTTACAGAAGAGGACAATGAGAGATTAAAAGGAGTAAGTCGAATGACTTCTCTTGAGATTCTTCTTGGAATTGGAGAAGTTGAACTTGACGAAGCTACCAAATTGAAGTTGGCTGAGAAAAAAAATAAAAACTACTTGGAGTACATTCTTAAAATGACTCCTGATGAAATTCTTCCAGGTGTGAAAGAATTTATGAATGAGCTTAGATCAAAAGGAGTGAAAATTGCTTTAGGTTCTGCAAGTAAGAATGCAATGACAATTCTTAATCAGTTAGAGCTTACCAATTATTTTGATGCCATAGTTGATGGCACTCATGTTAGCAATGCAAAGCCAGATCCGGAGGTATTCCTAAAAGGAGCCAAGCTACTTAAAGTAGATCCGATAGATTGTGTGGTTTTTGAAGATGCTGAGGCAGGAGTTGAAGCAGCTATTAATGGCAATATGAAGTGTGTTGGAATTGGTTCTCCAGAGGTTTTAGGAAAAGCAAATATAGTCGTGCCCGGATTTGTTGGGTTCTCTATGGCTCAATTAAACTTTTAGGACCCGAGGTAGATTATTTAAAGAAAATCAATCATGAATGAATATTTAAAACATGATGAGTGGTGTATTATTGAGGAAGGTTTTACTCCTGAAAATCACTGCGCATCTGAAAGCATATTTAGTCTGGGAAATGGAAATATGGGACAACGTGCCATGTTCGAAGAGCATTATTCAGGCGAAACTTTACAAGGAACATATATTGCAGGTGTCTACTATCCAGATAAAACCAGAGTAGGTTGGTGGAAAAATGGATATCCTGAATACTTTGCAAAAGTATTAAATGCGCCAAATTGGATTGGTATAGATGTCCTAATTAATGGTGAAATGCTTGACTTAGCGAAATGCAAAGTGAGTAAATTTGTTCGAATCTTAAACATGCAAGAAGGTGTTTTGTTGCGTTCTTTTGTGGCTGAATTATCGAATGGTAATCAAGTTGAAATTGAAGCCAAACGTTTTCTTAGTATTGTTACCTCAGAGGTTGGAACAATTCGATATGCTGTAAAAGCTTTAAATTTTGATGGACAGATTAGTTTTAATCCCTATTTAGATGCTGATGTGGCAAATGAGGATTCAAACTATGATGAGAAATTTTGGGATATTCTGAACACCAAATCCGTAAAGGGAGAAGGATATATTACTGCTCGCACTAAAAAATTAGATTATCATGTTTGTATGGGAATGAAATATGACCTTTACAAAGATGGTGAGAAGCAAAAGGTAACTGCTTCATTAATTGAAGAAAACAAGTATGTATCCAATACAGTTGTGATAGATGTTTGCAAAGGTGAAGAAGTTACAATTTACAAATACGCAAGTGTATTAAGCTCATTAAATCACAGCAAAGCTGAGATTATGGCTGATGCTGAAAAAGTTGTTAGCAAAGCACATCAAAAAGGATATGATTCTCTTTTGGAAGAACATGTAGGTGCATGGGCTGACAAATGGTCAAATAGTGACATCACAATTGAAGGAGATGTTGCAGCTCAACAAGCCATTCGATTTAATATTTTTCAATTGAATCAAACTTACACAGGCGAGGATGAAAGATTAAATATTGGTCCTAAGGGTTTTACGGGTGAAAAATATGGTGGATCTACTTATTGGGATACGGAAGCATATTGTGTTCCTTTTTACCTTAGTACATCAAAGCCAGAGGTTACTCGTAATTTGTTGATTTATCGTCATAAACAATTGCAAAAAGCAATTGAGAATGCTGAGAAATTGGGATTCAATAATGGTGCAGCTTTGTATCCAATGGTAACCATGAATGGAGAAGAGTGCCATAATGAGTGGGAAATTACTTTCGAGGAAATTCACCGTAATGGAGCAATTGCTTTTGCGATTTACAATTACATCCGTCATACCGATGATAAAAAATATTTAGAGGAATATGGTCTAGATGTTTTAATTGGTATTTCACGTTTTTGGAGTCAAAGAGTAAACTATTCAGAGACAAAGAACAAATACGTAATGTTAGGTGTTACTGGACCTAACGAGTACGAAAATAATATCAATAATAATTGGTACACAAGTACAATTGCAAATTGGTGTATGAAATATACCCAAGAAGCAATGGAACATGTTCAAAAAAATAATCTTACTCGCTTCGAAGAAATTATGAACAACTTAAAGTTCGATTTTGAAGAAGAAACAGCGAAGTGGAATGCTATTATTGATAACATGTATTATCCGGTTGATGAGGAAACGGGTGTTTTCTTGCAACAAGATGGATACCTAGATAAAGAGCAAATTGTAGCTGCTGATTTGGATCCTAAAGCACGTCCAATCAATCAGCATTGGTCATGGGACAGAATCTTGCGATCATGTTTCATCAAACAAGCTGATGTTTTACAAGGCGTTTACTTATTCGAAGATCAGTTTGATGAGGAAACAATTAAGAAGAATTATGACTTTTATGAACCAAGAACACTTCATGAATCGTCACTCTCGCCATGTATTCATTCAATACTAGCTGCTAAAATTGGAGATATCGAAGGTGCATATGATTTGTATTTGAGAACATCTCGTTTAGATCTTGATGATTACAATATGGAAGTACATGAAGGACTGCACATAACAAGTATGGCAGGAACCTGGATGTCGATTGTTGAAGGATTTGGAGGAATGAGAGTGGTGAACGGAACATTGGTTCTAAAGCCATTAATTCCGAAAGGATGGACTTCTTATTCATTTAAGGTTCGATTTAGAGGAAACTTGGTAAATGTAAGAGTATCCGAAGAAGGTGTTGGCGTTATTAATGAAGAAGGAGATGATATTTCTATTTTTATTGTTGATGACGAATATGTAATTGAAAAATCGAGCAGTTTGGTGATCGAACACGCTTAATTTATGAATAGAATAATTCAGGATAGGAGTGTATCTCTTATCCTGATTTTTATAATGACCTAATTTTATTGTATGAGAACTTATTTGATTTCTTTTCTTTTCATTTCATTCTTTAGTTTAAACAGTTTTTCTAAGGATCTGAAAATTGAAAAAGTAGAACCAATGTTTTGGTGGGTGGATATGAAGAATCCAAGTTTACAGCTTCTAATTCATGGAGATAATATTTCTGAGTATGATGTAAGTGTTAATTACGCAGGAGTTAGGATCGATGACATTATAAAAACGGACATGCCCAATTATTTGTTTGTTAATCTAATGATCAAGCAAGGAACAAAGGCAGGGCATTTCGATATAAATTTTTCTTTGAAAGGTAAAACGAAAGCAAGTTATACCTATGAACTAAAAGAAAGAAAAGAAGACTCTAGCAATCGAAAAGGCTACGATGCATCGGATGTGGTGTATTTAATTATGCCAGACCGATTTGCAAATGGAGATCCAAAAAATGATTCTGTTGATGGAATGTTAGATAAATTGGATCGTGAGAATCCTAACGGTCGTCATGGTGGTGATATTCAGGGAGTTATTGATCATTTGGATTATTTACAAGAGCTTGGAGTTACGGCTATCTGGAACACACCTTTAATGGAGGATAATCAACCAAGAACTTCTTACCATAGTTATTCGATATCAGATTATTATAAAATAGATGCTCGTTATGGAAATAATGAGGATTATGCACGTTTATCTGCAGAAGCAAAAAAGCGAGGAATTAAAATTAT
>JADGFH010000324.1 GCA_016743925.1 Labilibaculum sp. | reverse complement strand
GAGTGGCACAATATTGTTCTATGGCGTGGTTTAGCTAAGGTTGCAGAAGATTACGTTAAAAAAGGAATGCAATTGTACATTGAAGGTACTCTAAGAACTCGTTCTTGGGATGACAAGGACGGTAATAAGAGATACACTACAGAAATAATGGCTACCAACATGCAAATGTTAGGTCGGAAAGGTGATAACGAAGGAACTACTCAGCAAGCTAGCAAAGAAGTTGCTCAACCAAAAGCAACTGAAGAAGCTGCAACAAGTGAAGAAACAGATGATCTTCCATTCTAAATATTCTTCTGTAAATTAATTTATTACAATATTGGAAACTGAAGATTTTACGAACCTATTTTTAAGCAATACTGAAATTGCTTTTTATCCTATTGACATTAGTACCATTATAAGTTTACTTATAATGGTACTTCTTTTGTTTTGTTCTGCTCTGATTTCGGGGTCTGAAGTAGCTTTTTTCTCACTCTCACCCCAAAATATTAATGAGATTGAATCTGAAGAAGGTCAAAAAAACAAAAAACTACTAAAACTGCTAAGAAAGCCGGAACAATTATTGGCGACCATACTGATCGGAAACAATTTTGTTAACATTGGAATCGTAATTCTTTCAAGTTTTATTACCAATTCATTAATAGATTTCTCTAATTCACCAACTTTGGGTTTTATAGTACAGATAATTGCAATTACTTTCTTGTTACTATTATTCGGGGAAATTATTCCAAAAGTATATGCAACGCAAACATCTGTGCGTTTCTCCAAATTTATGGCTTTCCCTCTGTTTTATTTAGAGAAGTTATTTCGTCCTCTTTCGATCATCTTAATTAAATCAACTTCGATTGTAAATAAGAGCATTTCTAAAAAACAAAATATTTCGATGGTAGATCTTTCTCAGGCACTTGAATTAACTGCCGATGAAATATCAGAAGAAATGGAAATTCTGGAAGGAATTGTAAATTTTGGGAATATTAATGTTGAAGAAATAATGATATCAAGAGTTGATGCCATCGCGGTGGATATGAAAACTAATTTTAGCAAAGTAAAATCAGTTATCATAGAATCTGGTTTTTCTCGAATTCCCGTTTTTGACGATAGTTTCGATAATGTAAAAGGAGTATTGTACGTTAAAGATTTACTTCCTCATCATCACAAGGCAAATACCTTTCGCTGGCAATCCATTATTCGCCCTCCTTACTATGTTCCAGAAACGAAAAAAATTAATGACTTGCTTGAAGAATTTCAAACACAAAAAAATCACATGGCAATTGTTGTCGATGAATATGGTGGTACATCTGGAATTATTACAATGGAAGATATTCTGGAAGAAATTGTTGGTGATATTACGGATGAATCGGATGATGAAAAAGCAACTTATACACTAGAAAAAGATGGTTCTTATTTATTCGAAGGAAAAACATTATTAAACGATTTCTTTAAAATTGTTGATGCTGAAGCTGATATTTTTGAAAAAATAAAAGGCGATGCTGATACTTTAGCTGGTCTTCTTCTTGAGATTAAAGGTGAAATTCCGCAAAAGAAAGAAGCGTTTAATTATAAGAATCATCAGTTTATTGTTGAGGCTGTTGATAACAGGCGTATTAAAAAAATTCGTTTTATTCCTCCAAAAGTCAATTCGAAAAATTAATTTCGCAGTAACAAACCTACAAATAGCATCATTTTGTTGTTTGAAATCAATACTGTAATTATGAAATTCAATCGCCTAATTATATTTTTTCTGCTAAGCGTATTTGCTTTGGTTCCTTTTGCTTGCAAAAATAAGTATACTCCAAAACCTAAAGCATATTACCGTATCGATTTTCCAGAAAAAAAGTATGAAAATTGGAATGAGGCAGCTCCTTTTAGCTTTGATCACCTCAACATTACGAATGTAGAAAAAGATAAAAGTAAAGGCGCAGAACAATATTGGCTTAATCTTCGATATCCAACTTATCATGCAACCATACACCTTAGCTATAAAAATGTAAATGGTAATTTGGAAGAATACCTCGAAGATTCGCGAAAAATGGCTTATAAACATTCAATTGTGGCCGATGCCATTGCCGAACAAGTTTATTTTAATCCGCAAGAAAAGGTATATGGTATGGTATATCGGATAAAAGGAAATGCAGCTTCATCACTTCAATTTGTAGCAACAGATAGCACAAAGCATTTTTTAAGAGGTGCACTTTATTTTCGAGAGCATCCAAATCAAGATTCTCTTGCGCCCGTTATCAAATACATCGATAAAGATATTGTTCGTCTTTTGGAAACTTTAAAATGGAAATAAGCTAAGCTGTTATGCCCATCTGTAAACAAATAGATCTAAATAAAGATTGCTCCTTACTTGTTTGGAAGGTAACTGAACCTCTGAATGGTTTACTGCAGCAAGTTAATTTATCAGAGCAAGAAACAGACAAACTAAACTCATTTGGAAGCAACTCTCGCAAATTAGAATTTGTTGCAACTCGATGTTTGGTACAATTAAGCTTGGGGTCAGATGTGAGAATAATGAATGACGAACACGGAAAACCTCATCTAATTAATTCGGATTTAGCAATTAGCATATCTCATACCAAATCGTACGTTGGTATTCTTTTGGGTAAAAAACATTCTGTTGCTCTCGATATGGAATACCTATCGGAACGTGTTGAGCGAATTGCTCATCGCTTTTTATCCGAAAAGGAATTAAATACCATCGTAGATGAGAATAGAATATTGCATTTATATCAGCATTGGTGTGCTAAAGAATGTCTTATTAAACTCTATGGTAAAAAAGATGTTCACTTAATCGATGAACTTAAAATTGCCCCTTTTTCCCCTTTGGATATTACCTTTACGGGTGAGGTTTGTAGAGAAGATTTTTCGGAGAAATACATTTTCCAATACTTGCAATTCGATGGACAGCTTTTAGTTTATGCTACAAAAAAAACTAGCAATTAATATTACTAGCTTCCTCTTATTTTCTATTTCTATTTAATTAATTCTTCGATTGGATTTCCATCACATCCCGATGGGATTGAAATATTCAAAAAGCTCGAAATTGTTGGAACAATATCTTCTATTAATATAGATCTTGAAATAGTTGCTCTCTTAATTTTCCAACCATACCAGAACAATGGAACCTGATTTGTATAGGAATATTGAGCTATCTGATCTCTTTCATCTTTCATTTTATGCATCCAACCTGGCTCTAAAGTAATCATTACATCGCCTGAACGCTTTTGATTAAATGAACGCTGCACTTTTTGCAAAATACCATGAGTATAGTTAGCATTAACCAAACTATTGGCTGGAGTTGTTGTTGCAACACCAGTAAACTGAATTAAAAAACTGGCTGCTTTTACCTGTAAATCGATTACCGAAAGCTTCGAATCTTCAATTAACTGATGATTCAAATAAATTTGCTGAGAATCATATCCTAAAATCCATTCTCCATTTCCATATAAAATATTGAAATAAGATTTTAGAAGTGCGATTGCATTATAAGTACTAAAATATCCGTTCGGTATATTTTGCTTGGTTAAATTTTCTGGAGTATAATTCGCAGATTGATCTGCTGTAACAAAAAGCAAAACATTTTCCATTCCAATTTGCTCATCCAAAAAGTTAAGAAAATGTTCTATTTCTTGATCCAGACGAACAAAATTATCAACCATCTCAGGAGAAAAAGGCGAAAATTCTCTATGTTTCTGATCTAAACAAGAAAAGGTCATCGCCAAAAAATCCGAATCATCATCTTTCCCTAAATTCTCATTAATAATTGAAGCAATAGCAAAATCTTTAATCAGCATATTACCAAAAGGAGTTGATTTAATTGCTTTATAGCCAAGCTCCTTTTTCGCTTTATTTAAATCGTAGAAAAATTCATTGTTCAAACCAACTTTTCCCAACAATTTATCTGATGAACTTGGCTCTTTACCTCCATCGAAGGGTGTCCAAACTCGATCTAAATAAAAATCAGCAAATTTTTTCTCGTTAAATTCATTTACCCAATTGTATAGTGTATCCTGATAATAGCTAGAGGTGATAAATTTACCTGAAAGATCATCCATCCAATAAGCTCCATCGGCCGCATGTCCAGCAGAATATAATGCTGATTCGCAATTTAAAGCAACACCCACAACTCTTGAATGAGCATTGAATAATTTAATTTCATCGCCCAATGTAGATGCTAACAAATTCTTAGGAGAACTTCCTTTTTCCTTTGACTCGATCCCAACCAATTTTTTCTGAGTATCGTCCTTAGCAATTTCTAGTTCGCCAGAAATTCTACTGTACCATCCGTTCGAAACAATTCCATGATAAGCAGGTGGTGTTCCTGTAAAAATAGATGCATGATCTGGACCTGTTTGAGAATACAGGTAACTGAATTTAGCGTTTTTGCAATAAGTTCCCTGATTCATTAATCGCTTAAAACCGCCATCACTTAATAGGTTTGAATAACGAAAGAAATAATCTGATCGTAAATGATCAATTACAATTCCAACAACAAGTTTTGGTTTTTCTGATGGTATTTTTCTCGTTCTCTGAGCATTTGAAAATTGTATTGTAAGCAGTAATGCAAAAAATGTAAGGGTCCCAAATCTTTTACTCATCATCAATTTTGTTGCGTTTTTTTATTCTTCGCCACAAATATAATGGATTCGAATTGATTAAAAAGTAATTAGACTTTGATATTCTGGATTCTTTTAATGATCAACACAAAATGAAATTGCTCTATACTCTTATTTATTTTGAGCTTGATAGCGAATTACATCAACTTGTTCCATGGTAATCATTCCTCCACCCCCTGATTTTTCAATCAGTAATTCAAGAATGTGCAAATAGCCATTTACTTTGTCTTCAGAATCGACTATTTCTATAATAATTGGTAAATCATCCGATAAGCTGAAAATTTTAGAGGCATGTATTCGCGAATTGGCTCCGTAAGACATGATTCCTCGGTGAACTGTTGCTCCTGCCAAACCATATTTTTTTGCACCATAAACAATTGCCTCGTATAATGGTCTTTGGTAAACACGATCTGCTTCACCAACAAATACTCGCAATAACTTTGCTTTCCCCCTCAATCTCATATCATCAGCTTTGGTTGTTCCAATAAGAGAATCAAGAAAAAAACTTGAATAATTACCTAAAACAACTTATGAATTTGTGTGCCAAGATAAACCGCAATTAATCCTAAAAATACGCTTCCGGCCACATATACTGAAAGATACAAAAATCCGCTATCTTTTAAAAGGTTAAGTTTATCGAAGGCAAAAGAAGAAAAAGTGGTAAAACCGCCACAAAAACCTACCGCAAGGAACATTCGCATTTCAGGATTAATTAAATTATCGCGTTCGGCCAAAGAGTACACAATTCCAATAATAAAACTGCCTACAATATTTACAGTCATTGTTCCAATAGGAAAAACAGTATCGAATAAACGATGTAATCCTTGTCCAACCAAAAACCGGGATACACTTCCTAAAAAGCCACCCAATCCGACTAACAACATTGTACGAAGCATACGATATTAATTAAAAATGAACAATTCAGAATTTATTAACAAGTACTAAGATACTAATCTTGATTTATAACAAAAGAAAAAAAAATGGCTGTCCAAATTGAACAGCCATATCTATTTTTTTGATTAGATTCTATTAAACATTGAATCGGAAGTGCATGATGTCTCCATCTTGAACCACATATTCTTTTCCTTCAACATTCATTTTTCCTGCATCCTTACAAGCTGCTTCAGAACCTAAAGTTGAGAAATCTTCGTATTTAATCACTTCTGCACGAATAAAACCTTTTTCAAAATCAGTATGAATAACTCCAGCAGCTTGAGGTGCTTTCGCTCCTTTAGGATAAGTCCACGATCTTACTTCTTTTACACCTGCAGTAAAATAAGTTTCCAAATCAAGTAGTGTAAATGCAGCTTTAATTAATTTATTTACACCTGGCTCTTGAAGACCTAAATCTTCCAAAAACATTTGCTTCTCTTCGTAAGTTTCTAATTCTGCAATATCCGCTTCAATACCAGCGCCTACAATAATTACTTCTGCATTTTCGTCTTTTACAGCTTCTTTTACTACCTCAACATATGCATTTCCTTCCGAAACAGATTCTTCATCAACATTACAAACGTATAAAATTGGTTTGGTAGTTAACAAATGAAGATCGATAGTAACTTTTTCGTCAGCTTCGCTCAATTCAACCACACGAGCTGATTTTCCTTGTTCT
Source organism: Labilibaculum sp. (assembly GCA_016743925.1). Lineage (GTDB taxonomy): Bacteria > Bacteroidota > Bacteroidia > Bacteroidales > Marinifilaceae > Labilibaculum. The sequence goes on along the minus strand of JADGFH010000324.1, from coordinate 507 downwards.
AAAGCGTCCTTATATCTTACTAAAACTTCCGCTAAACGTTTTGCCTCAGGATTTTTTCCAATCTTAGCTAACTTTGCAGCTTTTTGCAATCTAGTTTCAACTGTTTCTAAATCTTTCAATTGCAATTCAATGTCAATCGTTTCTTTGTCTCGAATAGGATCTACTGAACCATCAACATGAACGATATTATCATCTTCGAAACAACGCAACACGTGAATTATTGCATTGGTTTCACGAATGTTCGAAAGAAATTTATTTCCTAAACCTTCTCCCTTACTCGCTCCTTTTACCAAACCTGCAATATCAACAATCTCCATTACCGAAGGCTGAACTCTTTCAGGATTTACCAATTCTGTCAAACGAATTAAACGATCATCTGGAATGGTAATTACTCCAACATTTGGTTCAATTGTACAAAAAGGGAAATTAGCCGACTGTGCTTTTGCATTCGACAAACAATTAAATAAAGTGGATTTTCCAACATTTGGTAATCCAACGATTCCACAC
>JADGFH010000323.1 GCA_016743925.1 Labilibaculum sp. | reverse complement strand
GCTCAGAGAATCATGAAACGAAATTGATTTACAATTTCAAGCTTGATATCGAGAAGGAAATCATACTCTAAATTTATTGGCTTAAATAAAAATAGCTCACAGCTGCAGCTTCAAGACAATATGGCAAACCTGTTAGAATTTAGAATTCTAACAGGTTTTTTTGTTTGGTATTTCAACTTGACAAAATTCTTCTGTGAACACCCCTATATCCCCTGAAAGAGAGACTTAAAAAAACAAAAAACCACCTCCAAAGCAGGAAGTGGTTTTTATATTCTATATCACTAGTAGTAATCAGTGCTACTAAAATTTATTTTTTAATATTCTCGATTGCAAAATTTAAACGAGCAATGCTTTCTTCCTTTCCAAGAATCTCAATAATATCGAACATGTGAGGGCCTTTACCAGCACCAACCATAGCCAAACGGAATGGGTTCATTACTTTTCCGAATCCAATTTCTTTAGCCGTAATCCATTCTTTAACTATCTCTTCAGAATTTGCAGATGAGAAATCCTCAATTCCTTCTAAAATTCCTTTTAGTTCAGTCATTAAAGCTGGTGTATCGTCTTTCCATCCTTTTTTAACTGTCTTTTTATCGTACTCTGTTGGTGCTTCAAAAAAGAAATTCACCTGATCCCAAAGTTCCGAAACAAAATCAACACGATCTTTCACCATTCCGCAAACGCGGTTTACTTTGGCAGCGTCGGCTTCAATTCCTTTTGTTTTTAGCACTTGTTCGGCAAATAAAGATCCTATCTCTTCATCCGATTTAGTTACTAAATACTGACGGTTGAACCATTTTGTTTTTTCAGGATCGAACTTAGAACCAGATTTACCAACACGCTCCAAAGAGAACGCTTGAGACAATTCTTCCATTGAGAAAATCTCTTGCTCTGTTCCTGGATTCCATCCAAGGAAAGCCAACATGTTTACAAAAGCCTCTGGGAAATATCCACCTTCGCGGTAACCTGAAGCTATATCTTGTGTTTTAGGATCTGTCCATTCCAATGGAAATACAGGGAAACCTAATTTATCGCCATCACGCTTGCTTAATTTTCCTTTACCAACTGGCTTCAGAATTAATGGTAGGTGAGCAAATTTAGGCATATTAACTTCCCATCCTAACGACTTGTACAATAAAACATGCAAAGGCATCGATGGCAACCACTCTTCGCCACGAATAACGTGTGAGATTTTCATTAAATAATCATCAACAACATTCGCCAAATGATAAGTAGGCATTCCATCCGATTTGAACAATACTTTATCATCCAAAGCAGAGCTATTAAATACCACATGTCCACGAATCTCATCATCTAAATGCAATTCTTCGTCAATAGGCATTTTATAACGAACAACGTAAGCTTCTCCAGCTTCAATTTTTGCTTTAACCTCATCGGCAGCTATAGCCAAAGAGTTATTTAAATTTCCACGAGTTGCGTTATTGTATGTAAAGGTTTTCTTTTCTTCTTCGTACTGACTACGAATAGCATCTAACTCTTCTGCAGTATCGAAAGCATAATAGGCATTTCCAGAAGCAATCAATTTATCAGCATACTCGCGATATATTGGCTTACGTTCCGACTGACGATAAGGTCCATATTCACCACCTACGGTTGCTCCTTCATCAATCTGAATTCCGCACCATTTTAACGATTCTGCAATATAATCCTCTGCACCCGGTACATATCTTGTTTGATCTGTATCCTCGATACGAAGCAAAAACTCACCATTGTGTTTTCTTGCAAATAAATAGTTGAAAAGGGCTGTTCTTACACCACCCATATGAAGAGGCCCCGTTGGACTAGGAGCAAATCGAACTCTGACTTTCTTATCGTTCATTGTATTATCCTTTAATTTGGCAACAAAGATAAGAAATATGGGGAAAGAAAAAGGGGAGATAAATATAGAAATTAATTAAAAAAGGAATCTTTCGATCATATCCTTTAATCCACCAATATCTATTGGTTTTGAAACAAAATCATCACATCCAGCAGCCATAATTTCCTCATATGCTTCTCCATAATGATAGGCTGTTTGAGCAATTACTGGTATATCACTTTTGAATTTTTTAATATTTCGAGTAGCATCATAACCATTCATTATTGGCATCTGCATATCCATTAATATCAAATCTACTTCTGGATTAGCCTCTAAAATATCAAGTGCCTCTTGACCATCGCGAGCACGAATAATTTTTGCTTTGGTATCCATAAGAATTTCTTCCAAAAAAATAAAGTTGAAATCCTCATCTTCTGCTACCAATAACACTTTACCCTCCCAGTTATAGTCCGTTGAAAAATTCATAATACAATCTTATTTACTCTCTAAGATAATTTAATTATCACTAACACAAAAAGGAAATTGAAAAGATCTCGCGAATTTGTCCATAATCAAAGTAATTACGTAGTATCAAACTGTAATCATGCAATTTTAATAAAAAAGAAAAACGGGAAACTGCTTGCGAAGCTTCCCGATTTCTGAGTATTTGATTTTATATAGATAGGTTATCCACATTTTGAGTTACCACATGACTGACAAATCAAACATCCTTCTTGGTAGATGACATGTTCAGAACCACAACTGGTACATTTCATTCCCTTAGCTTGCGTTCCGTTAGGAATGTACTTTTTAAGTGCACGCTCAACACCATTTTTCCATGTGTTGATATTTTCACTATCCAATTGCAAACCAGAAACTAAGTTCACAGCCGCATCAATTGGCATTCCGTGACGCAATACTCCAGAAATTAATTTCGCATAATTCCAGAATTCTTTATCAAACTTATATGACAGCCCTTCAAAAGTTGTTTTAAATCCACGTTTGTTACAGAATTGGAAGTCATAACGTTTGCTTCCATCTGCTTCCTTTCGTTTAATAATTACACCTTTATTTACTGATTTTGGCAATAAGATACCTTCTTCATCATCAACAATACCGGTGAAAATTTCATATGGCTGGCCTTTATACAAACCAATAAAAGCAATCCACTTTTCTTTATTATTTTGGAAACGTACAACTTCAGCTTCTAACTCTTCAGGACGTTTTTCTGGCATTTCTTTCGATTCTTCCTCTTTCTTATCATTCGAAATTAAAACACCAGAACGAGAACCATCACGATAAACCGTACAACCTTTACATCCACTTTTCCAAGCTTCGATATACAATTCTCCAACAAGCGATTCAGGCACATCATTTGGAAGATTAACAGTTACACTAATCGAGTGATCAATCCATTTCTGAACTTTTCCTTGCATACGAACTTTCTGTAACCAATCAACATCATTTGATGTTGCCTTGTAGTAAGGAGATTTCTTTACTAATTCTTCAATTTCCTCGTTGGTAAAATGCTGAGCTGCATTAATTCCATTCGCTTCCATCCAGGTTACAAATTTATGGTGAAATACCACAAACTCTTCCCAGCTATCACCAATTTCATCTACAAAATCAACTCGAACATCTTTATCGTTAGGATTTACTTTTCTTCTTCTCTTATAAACGGGCATAAATACCGGCTCAATACCAGAAGTCGTCTGTGTCATCAAACTAGTTGTTCCTGTTGGAGCAATCGTTAAACAAGCAATGTTACGACGACCAAATTTTACCATATCTGTGTAAAGGCTTTCATCAGCCTCTTTCAAACGTAAAATAAATGGGTTTTTAGCTTCACGATCTTTATCAAAGATTGTAAATGCACCTCTATCTTTTGCCAAATAAACAGAAGAACGATAAGCTTCAATCGCAATTGTTTTGTGAACCTCTACAGAAAATTCAATAGCCTCATCACTACCATAACGTAAATTAAGCGCAGCAAGCATATCACCTTCGGCTGTAATTCCAACACCAGTTCTTCTTCCTTCTTTCGCTTTATCGCGGATATTTTCCCAAAGTTTAGTTTCAACACGTTTTACTTCAGCATCTTCCGGATCAGCTTTAATTTTCTCGATGATTGCATCAATCTTCTCCAACTCTAAATCAATAATGTCATCCATTATTCTTTGAGCCATAGCAACATGCTTTGCAAAAAGATCAAAATCGAATTTTGCTTTATCAGAGAAAGGATTTTTCACATAACTATACAAGTTAATAGCAAGCAAACGACAACTATCGTATGGACACAATGGAATTTCTCCACAAGGGTTTGTAGAAACTGTTTTATATCCTAGATCAGCATAGCAATCAGGTACAGACTCTCTTTCTATTGTATCCCAAAATAAAATTCCTGGCTCTGCAGATTTCCAAGCATTGTGTACGATTTTACCCCACAACTTACTTGCATCTATATTTTTACTATAGGTTGGATTCTCAGAGTTAATAGGATATTGCTGTGTAAATTCTGTTCCATCCACAACAGCTTGCATAAATTCATCATGCATTTTTACTGAAACATTTGCACCAGTAACTTTTCCCTGCTCCATTTTGGCATCAATAAACTCTTCCGAATCTGGGTGACGAACCGAAACACTCAACATTAAAGCACCTCGACGACCATCTTGAGCTACCTCACGAGTTGAATTTGAATAGCGTTCCATAAAAGGAACAATACCAGTAGAAGTTAGAGCAGAATTTTTAACAGGAGATCCTTTTGGACGAATATGCGAAAGATCATGTCCAACACCACCTCTACGCTTCATCAATTGTACTTGTTCCTGATCGATTTTCATGATTCCTCCATAAGAATCAGAATCACCATCATTTCCAATTACGAAACAATTAGACAAAGAAGCAATCTGGAATCTATTACCAATTCCCGACATAGGACTTCCCTGTGGTACGATGTATTTAAAATCTTTAAGAACAGCAAAGATTTCTTCTTCGCTTAATGGGTTTGAATAATTTTTTTCAACTCTTGCAATTTCACTTGCAATTCGTCGATGCATATCATCCGGTGTCCTTTCATAAATATTTCCATAAGAATCTTTCAGTGCGTATTTATTTAGCCAAACACGTGCTGCTAATTCATCTCCATTAAAATATTCGAATGTTGCTTTAAACGCTTCTTCTGGATTGAAAGTTTGATTCATATCCTTTGCTCCTTGCTGCTTCTCTTGTACTTCCATTAAGATCGTAAAAAAGTGTGGTTATATTTATTAGTTTTTTTCTTTCATTATCAATTATTTGACACTTTTACCCAGGTCAAATTTTGTAGTATGCAAGTTACACAAAGCCCCAATACCGAACAATATCAATAAATAATATTCGACAAAAGTTATCCACAAAAAATGTTAATTTGCTGATTGAGTGGTACTTATTTTTGTGCAATTAGCAAAAAGTTTTCCAAAAAGGAAATTTACTACTATTACCATATAGGAAAACTGTTCGGAATAAACAAATCATTTCATCACAATAGAACGACCTTTTGTAAAAAAAACATGACAAAACGTGGCACCCCCAATAAACATTGGATTTCAATAAATGCACTAAGATTTTAGTTTGATTTCGCCTATATTTTGGATAGAATTAACGCACTTGCACCTCTTTTTTTATCGACATAATTTTTCGAATTATCGCCCGATATCTTACGCTTATTATTATTTTGATAAAAACCATCTAATAGTTTTTCTAAAAGCTCATACTTTTCATATGAAAATGAAGATCCTATTTTAATAAGATCTTTTGCCTCTTGAAATTTGTGGTAATTTGGCCCAAAAATAATTGGTAATCCGAATGTAGCTGCCTCTAATGTATTATGAATCCCTCTACCAAAACCTCCACCAATATAAGATACATCACCATATCGATACAAAGAAGAAAGGACTCCAATACAATCGACAACCAATACTTCGGCAGCATTAATTTCATCTTTCGACGCATTTGTATATCGTACCCAAGGTTTAGCTATTTGCTCAACAATATTCTTTATGTGGTTTTCATCAACCTCATGAGCCGCAATAATATATTTGTAGTTATATTTCGAAGTATTAATATACTGAATAATAGATTCCTCATCTTTTGGCCAAGTACTTCCAGCAATTAACACCAATCTTCCCTGGCTAAATTCTTCTACCTCTGGTAAAGTTTTGGAAGCTGTTGCAATCGAATAAACTCTATCGAAACGAGTGTCTCCAGCAATTGAAACATTTTTAAAACCAACACCGTTCAGCAAATCCATAGATTCCTGATTTTGAACAAATAAATGTGTGAAAGCCGATAACATTCGGCGATAGAAACCGCCCCAAGGCTTAAAAAATAACTGATTTGGCCGAAATATAGTCGAAAAAATATAAGTAGGAATTGCTCGCTTCTTTAATTCCTTAAGGTAATGATGCCAGAATTCATACTTAATAAAGAACGCCATTTTAGGATTCACTAAATCAACAAATTTTTTGGCATAAGAAGGAAAATCTGGTGGCAAATAGAAAATAAAATCCGCTCCATTGTAGTTTTTTCTTACCTCATAACCCGATGGAGAGAAAAAAGTAAGCACAATTTTATAATTCGGATGCTCTTCTTTAAACCTTTCCATTACCGGGCGTCCCTGTTCAAACTCGCCTAATGATGCGGAATGAAACCAAACTAAGTTCTTTTCGCCTTTAACAGCTTCTTCAATTCTGGAAAGTAAATTCTTCCTTCCGTCAAGCCATTGCTTCGCTTTTGGGTTAAAAAGTGAAGCAATACGCACTGCAAACACATAGAATCGTATCGAAAGATTGTAAAAGAGAACCATAATTGAAATTTGTAACTGTTAACTGAAATAGCTTCCTTATATTTATTCTCTGCAAAACTAATAATTTTAGGTGGT
>JADGFH010001089.1 GCA_016743925.1 Labilibaculum sp. | reverse complement strand
AGCAAGCTGGGCGCGTGAAGAATTAATACCTCCTTATCATATTTATCTGAAAATGGCTTATCACCTATCTCAAGAAGCCAGAGCTGGTTTGAATGAATTTACTGTACCAAGTGAATTTGGTAACAAACTGTTTGATTATCAATCAGCAGCAGTGCGATTAGCGGCGCGACATCTAAACCAGCGCGGTGGCGTATTAATTGGTGATGTTGTGGGTTTAGGCAAAACCTTGATGGCAACCGCCTTAGCCAAAATCTTTGAAAATATCTATCGACTCGAAACTCTTATTCTTTGCCCTAAAAATCTAGTGGATATGTGGAAACGTGGTTATTGTGATAAATATCTCAAAATGGCTACCGTGTTGCCAGTCACAATGGTTAAAAAATTAGCCGATTTAAAACGCTATCATGTGGTGATTATTGATGAAAGTCATAATTTACGCAATCGAGACGGGCAACGTTATAAAGCTATTCGAGACTATATTGATAGAAATGATTGCAAAGTGGTGTTACTTTCAGCCACTCCTTATAATAAAACTTATCTGGATTTAGCTAATCAACTCAGGTTATTTATTCCAGAAGATAAAAAACTCGGTGTTTGCCCAGAAAAATTGATTGCAGAATCTGGTGGCATTAACGTTTTTAGCAGTAAAAATCAATGCAATGCTCATTCTTTAGCCGCTTATGAAAAAAGCGAATATCCCGAAGATTGGCGAAAATTAATGCGATTATATATGGTACGTCGCACTCGCAGCTTTATTCAGGAAAATTATGCTCAAACCGATCATGAAAACTGGCAAAAATATTTGTTACTTGAAAATGGGCAACGTGCCTATTTTCCTGCTAGATTGCCCAAAACCGCCACTTTTCAAATTGATGAGCAATATGCCAAACTTTATTCAGAGGCAGTAGTTAATAAAATTACAGCCCTTAGTTTACCTCGTTATGGTTTAGGAGAATATATCAACCCGAAAGTTGAAACTTCTAAAAAAGAACAACAAATCATCAAAGATTTATCACGAGGTGGTAAACGCTTAATCGGTTTTTGTCGTACTAATTTATTTAAGCGTTTAGAAAGTAGTGGCGAAGTATTTATCTTATCGCTGGAACGCTTGATTATGCGGAATAGTATTTATTTGTATGCTTTGCAGAATGATAAAGAAATTCCGATTGGTACTCAATATTTATCAAGTTTTGATAGTCGTTTTAATGATAATGATGAAGAATCAGCGTCAGAAGAACGTTTTAAAACTTTGGAAGATTTTCAAAAAGCAGCTGCGAAAATTTATGCTATTTATAATGGTAAAGAGAAAAAACGCTTTAAATGGCTTGCCGCCAGTTTTTTTTCATCGACTTTAAGCAAACATTTGCAAATGGATTCAGAAGCCTTGTTTGATATTTTAAGCGATTGCGGAAATTGGCAAGCGGCGCAAGATGCTAAATTGAATGCCTTGGAACAGATGCTGACAAAAAGCCATCCCAATGAGAAAGTACTTATTTTTACCCAATTTGCTGATACGGCAGTTTATTTACATAAGCAATTAATGGCGCGAGGAGTCATGCCAATCGCCGTGGCGACTGGAGAATCTTCCAATCCAACAGAATTAGCATGGCGATTTAGCCCAGTTAGTAATGATAAAAAGATTAAAGATGAAATTCGGGTATTGATTGCCACCGATGTTTTATCAGAAGGGCAAAACTTACAAGACGCTGCGATTGTGGTTAATTATGATTTACCTTGGGCAATTATTCGCTTAATTCAAAGAGTTGGGCGCGTTGATAGAATTGGGCAAAAGGCAGATGAGATTATCTG
>JADGFH010000322.1 GCA_016743925.1 Labilibaculum sp. | reverse complement strand
CTTTTATTGATCTTAATACTCCCATTGTTATTGATAATAATTTCAAATTATTCGATTGAGAAATATGCTGAGAATAAAACCTTTTCGGATTCATCGATAATAGAAAAAAATAAGGTTGGACTTGTTCTTGGCACTTCAAAAACTTTAAAGAATGGAAGGATTAATTTGTATTTCAAATTCAGGATTAATGCAACGCTTAAGCTTTATAAAGCTGGTAAAATTGATTTTATCTTGATAAGTGGTGATAATGGGAACAAAAACTATGATGAGCCTACTGATTTTAAAAATGAATTAGTACAAAATGGAATTCCGGAGAATAAAATATTCTTAGATTATGCAGGATTTAGAACGCTTGATTCAGTTGTTCGATCAAAGGAAATATTTGGGCAAGAAAACATCACCATTATTTCTCAACAATTTCATAATGAAAGAGCAATTTATCTAGCTGAGAAAAATGGAATAAATGCAATTGGATTTAATGCACGAGATGTGTCTGGAAGATATGGAATGAAAGTTCAAATACGTGAATATTTAGCAAGAACAAAAGTGTTTGTAGATATATTATTTGGAGTAAAACCTAAGTTTTTAGGAAACAAAATTGAGATAAAATGAAAGGACTTGCCAACATCGGCAATTACTCTTTATAATCTAAATTTTAAATCGGATCCAAACTATGAAAATAGAAATTGCAAAATGGGTGGTGATATTGTTCGGAATCTACATCATCTTAATCGGGTTCTTGATGCTTATTAAACCCAAAAAAGCGAGAGCAATATTAAGAAAAGCCGGTAGTACAAACTTTATTAACTATGCGGAAATAACAATACGATTAATACCGGCAATTGCCTTAATTTTATACTCAGATTTTTCTAAATTCCCAGAAGCTTTTAATGTGTTCGGAGGCATAATGCTCATAACCTCTCTGATTCTTTATGCTGTTCCAAGAAAACTACATCATCGTTTTTCGATGAAAAGTGCAGATATACTTCAACCAATCTATTTCCAGTTAATTTCACACTTTGCTTTTTTATTTGGTGGATTAATAATTTACAATGCATTGTGAATTTAGGATCGTACGAAAGATATTGGAATAAAAAACTTACACGAAAGGCTTAGTAAAGCATTTTTTCATTCTTTATTTGGCACTAATCTGATAATTTAAATCAGTCTTCTAATATCATCTAATAGAAATTGATAAATTTGCGGTTTCAATAAGGTTTTAACAATTTAGGAACTGATTAATTCTTGTAGTTGTTAGATACAACAAGTGTTATATCAAATATCAAGCAATAAGAATGCAAATAAAGAAGCTTAGTAGTCAAAATATATTACCGCTTACCTGCTCGCGAGCTGGAACTTGCTGCCAAGGGAAACTTGTAATGCTTAATCCTTGGGAGTTGGTCAACCTTGCCAAAGAGAAAAAGAATACGCCAAGGGAGTTTCGTGATCTTTATTGTGAGTTCGGAGGGATTCGTTTACGTTTTGATGGAAAAGTAGAGTGGTGCGAGAAACCAGCTTGCTCTCAATATGTCGATAATTTCGGTTGTAGTGTACATTTGGGGCGTCCGCTAGCTTGTCGTTTATATCCACTTGGTCGTCAGGTACAAAGTAACGAAGTACACTATATGTACCAAGGTGATCAATTTCCTTGTTTGGAACAATGCCCAGAAGTCAAAGAATTACCTCATATGAGTGTGGGTGACTATCTTAATGGTCAGATAACAGATCAATTTGAAAAGGCTCAAGATGGCTATTTAGAACTGATGCAAAACATAGCGGATATTGCATTTGAATTATTACTTGATACAGGCTTGGCTGCATCTGGAGATAAGGAAACATTGCCGCTTTGGAGAAAGATGGGCGATGAGCTTCCTGAATTATTAGCAGATAGAATAGGAAATGAATGGATCGATTGTTTGATGATTCCAGAGATTTCTAATGAAGATCCTATGGCATTTGTTGAAAAGCATTATGAATTACTTCAATTAAAAATACAAGCAGAATTTGGAACTTCACAAACTCAGCAAGAGTTACATGAAGCCTCTGTTTTAGTAATGGGATTGGCTTTACATTTGGCTCGAGGTTTGGGTGCAAATCCAAAAGAACTTGCTGAACTTTGGATAGACACCGCAAAAAATCATGGAGCTCAGGAATAGTTTCATTCTCTTCTGTTTTTATTCTCCCTTTTTATGGAACTGAATTAATAAATTCTTGATATTGCAACGAAATAAGCAGTAAAAATACTAAGAATAGCGATACCTGTAGTCACTAACCTGTATAATTCATAAACTCAAATTACACTCATATATTCTGGCAAATATTGAGATTAGGATTGGCTAATTTCAGTTTGCGATAAAAACATTAAACATCTTGAGCTGATATTTGGGAGAATAGCTTACAATAGGGCGTAATTCTTCCTGTTAGTTCTTTTCTAACCTGATGATTTATCTGACTTTTCAATATGTAAAGAACTTAATTTTCATTGATTTAACTCCTTAGTATCTGAAATCTGTTAAAGCTTTTTTCGAATGCCCACTTGCTGTGAAATTCAGCTGGTAGTTCTATTTGCACTTTGGTCTTCATGATTTTAACTCTTGCTGCTGTTTTTATTATTTTCAGCTGTATGGTTTTCATGGTAGCATGGCACAACTCAGTTCCATTAAGCACTTGTTGCTGCAGCGAGTGGATAAGCACATAAGCTGCAGAATGAAGGAAAAGGCGAAATTGGTTAGCCTTGAAACTCTTGCATGACATCCTATCAGACAAGAGGTATGTTTTGTGATCTTTGATCCTTAGTTCTGCAGCCCCTCTGGCGCAGTAGCCCTGTTCGTAAAGGGCTTTTGCTCTGACACCTCCCAGGCTGCTGACAATATACCGAATATTAGTCCCCTTACTGTTGACTTCAACCTTAACAACAACACGTTCAGGATAGGTCCATGTGCCTGCCTTGTATTGGAAACTATGATATCGCTTTACAGGTTTACCGTACATTTTGTATTCCCTCTTGGCAGATTCTATTATTATTTTAGCATATCGATTCAGAACAGAGTTGCCACTGAGTCCAGTAATAAATTCCAGTCTTCTGTTATCGTGTGCCCAGTCCATGAATTCCTTTGAGCAAAAATGACTGTCACCGCGCAAAAGAATCATTGTATTAGGCCATTGGAAACGTAAGTAGGTTACAATCCGTTTTAAAATTGCAAATACATCAAGACTTTTACTCCTACGACCAGGTTTAAGAATAGTGGTAATTAATTTACCCGAAAAGCCCTCGTATATGTGCAAGGGCATAAAACAGTAATCCCCATAGTAGTTATTAAACAGGGTCAATTCCTGCTGCCCATAGGTTATCGAATTGGTATCATCCGGGTCCAGAATAATAATTTCAGGTTCGCTTTGATAGGATGCTATGAATTGATCCACAAAGGTCTTTGCCATATTATACAGCTCTTTTGAATTTACTTTATTTTCAAAGCGACTCATTGTGGGTTGCGTGGCAAGAGAACGATGCTGATGAGCGCATACTTTTAGAATGCCATCATTTTTTAATGTATTACAGTCATTAGCATCTTCATAGCCTGCTGCTATTTGCATGATTCGTTGGCTTAGCATAGAATTAATACTATGATCTATATAGGATGGATGGATGGATGGATGGATGGATGGATGGATGGATGGATGGCGTTCATCTTTGATGCAGCTTTCTAAACCTTTAATCAATCCAATCTGATTTTCCATCTCACGTAACAAGAGTAAACCGCCATCATTGGAAGTTTCTTCCATGGTAAACCTCACTTCAACTTTTTTCTTGTCTAAACCTGACAAATTTAAAAGTGTTGGGGGATTAGAATCTAGAATTTCAGCTTCTTGATATGAATAATAATCTCTACATTTGGGCATGGGAAGGGTGTTTTTTTGTTGTGCAACTCTAAGATATTATTTATCATAGAGATACAAAAAACTCTTCCCTGTTTTGTTAAAATTCATGAATAATCTAGGTTAGAAAAGGCAATAAAGAATTCAATGTATTTGGTCATCATCCAGTAGAAAAATATTTTGGCGAATTCAAATATGGAAATAAAGTAAAGGTTGAAGTATTACCTTTTAAGACATGTCTGATTAGAGTTAGTTCAGAAAAGGAAAATGAACCTTATGTTGATGGTAAATCAATTGTTATTAATCTTTTGGGTGAACCGAAAACAACACAGAAGATTAAAATCGGAGGGATTAATGAAAAATTCTCTGAAATTACAATTGACGGTAATAAATACAATGATTTATTAAAAGACCAATCTGTCTCTCTTAATTTTGAGGGCAATAAAAGCGAAGAAAACTGGCACAGGAAGTTAGCAGAGGCAAAAATAGTTGAAGTTCCTTCTGATGCAATAGCTTTGTATGAAGCAACTTGTTTCGCTGCAGATAATAATGCTCTTGAAGTAAGGTCATTAATGAGATCTGGAGAAACTAAACTTCCAAAAGTTAAAGCAGCAAGAGATGCTTTTTTTGATCAGAATAGATTCAAAGAAAGAGGTGTATGGGATAAGTATTTATTTGATGGTAATGATACAACTAGCTTTTATGTTTGTCGCAGAAGATACAAAGATTTTAGAATTGAAGGAGGCTGTCTACGACTTGATTTAGGTAAGAATACCGAATTGAGTAAACTGATTTTAAAATATCCTGATGTTTATGCTTTGCAACCATTAGAACCTGAAGAAGGAATTTATGCTTATGCTTCAAATAATTTAAAAGATTGGGATCAAATTTCTGGTTTTATAGGAAAGGATATTATAGTTGACTTTCCTAAAGATAAAAAATATCGATATATAAAATTTCCACGATTCCCTGATCGTATTACTGAGCTTATTGGTTTAGGAGAGAATGGAGAAAAGTTGGATCGAAGTAATTGGAAAGCATCTAATTTATTTGCAGATTATGCGAAGACGGAAACGAAAATGGCGATGTCAGCATCTTTTAAACTTGAGAACATAGCTGATGATGCATTTTTGTGTGTTGCAATTAATGGCGAACACGGTAATGAAGGAGCTTATGCTTCATTAAAAATAGGTGGGAAATATGTTGGAGCTCCTGACCGTAGTATTTCTTACCCAGCTAATACATGGGAATCTGGAGTGTGCCATAAAGATGAGGCAACAAAAAATTACACCTATTATTTTCCTCTTAAAAAATGGATGGAAAATAAAGAAATTGAGGCATTTGTTTTGGTTAATTCAGAAGCGAAAGAGCTAAAACCAGAGATTTGGATTACAAATGATAACCAGCCATATGAGAAAATAGTGATGGTAATAAAGCGGAAATAATATTCTTTGTTATTTAAGAATATATTTTCAAATCCAACATAACGAATTTTTAAAGGGAATTATCAATAATGAATTTTAAAAGAAATATTTCTATGATCAGGATATTATATGTATTTACAATTATTGCACTTTTTGCATCATGTAAATCAAACAATTGTATTAAGAATGAAATTGATATTATACCCTTCCCAAATAGTATAACTGTGGGAAATGGTAGTTTAGATTTGTCTAAAGGGATAAAGCTTGTTGGGAGTACGAAATATACTTCCTACTTTTCATCGCAATTGCAAAATAAAGAAATTAATACGAATGGTAGTGTTAAGATTATATTGAGAAATGCAGAGGATACTAATTTATTAGGAGAAGAGGGGTATCATTTACAATCAAATGAAAATGAAATCGTAATTTCGGCAATTAATGAAACAGGGCTGTTTTATGGTTTTCAAACTTTACTTCAACTAATAACAGATAAATGTATTCCAGAGGTTGATATCACAGATAAACCAGCATTCCAATGGAGAGCATATATGTTAGATGAAGCTCGCTATTTTCATGGGAAAAATACAGTTAAGAAGCTACTTGATGAAATGGCCTATTTAAAAATGAATGTTTTTCATTGGCATTTAACTGATGATGCAGGGTGGAGAATTGAAATAAAAAAATACCCCCTTTTAACAGAAATAGGATCGTAACGTGATAGTACAAAGATCAATGTCGATGGCAAGAAATGGAAAAGTAAAACATTTGATGGCGTACCACATAGTGGTTTTTATACACAAGAAGACATTAAAGAAATTATCACATATGCTAATAACCTTAATATAACAATTGTACCTGAAATAAGTATGCCGGGTCATGCTTCAGCTGCTGTAGCTAGTTACCCTTGGTTAGGATCATTTAAAGAAAAAATAAAAGTACCGGCAGCTTTTGGGGTATTAAAATCTGTTTATAATCCAGCAAACCCAAAAACAATGGAATTCGTTCAAGATGTACTGAAGGCTGTTGGAGATCTTTTTCCAGGTAATGTTATTCATATTGGTGGAGATGAAGTAAAATACGACCAATGGAAAAATAATAAGAAAGTTGCGACTTACATGAAAAATAATGAGTTAACAACTTATAGTGATGTGCAGGTTAAGTTTACAAATGATGTTTCTTCTTACATCGATTCAAAACTTGGTAAAAGGATGATGGGATGGAACGAAATTATGGGGGAAATTCTTCATGGTTGGAATGAAACTGAAGAAAATGCTAAAATAAAGTTATCATCAAACGCCATTGTTCATTTCTGGAAGGGAACACCTGAATTACTTAAGTTAGCGATAGATAGAGGACACAAATTAGTAAATTCAGATAATTCATTCACATATTTGGATTACACTTACGATCAGATTGATTTGGAAAAAGCTTACGGTTTTAGCCCTATTC
>JADGFH010000321.1 GCA_016743925.1 Labilibaculum sp. | reverse complement strand
ATTAAATAGAGTAAAGAATGAAATTTACTTTGATCTAAGTTTAGTATTTCGTTAATTTGTATCGCAAGCGATATAATCAAAAGGCATGGAAAAAGAAGACAATAAAGAAGTCGATTTATTAAAATTGGAAAACCAATTGTGTTTTTCGATTTATGCGGCTTCTCGTTTAATGACAAGAATGTACCAACCATATTTGGATGAGTTAGGAGTAACCTATCCTCAGTATTTAGTTTTGCTTATTTTATGGGAAAAAGAAGGGATAGGTGTTAATGAAATCGCGTGTAAATTATATTTGAATACCAATACAGTTACTCCATTATTAAAAAGGATGGAGCAACTTGAAATTATAGAGCGGAACAAATGCTGCAGTGATGAGCGAAAAGTTTTGATTTGCCTAACTGAAAGAGGGAAAGGCTTAAAGAAAATTGCCCAGAAAATTCCATCTAGTTTAATTTCAAATATGGAGTGTGATTTGAATAAAGCAATGTGCCTAAAGAATGAATTGGATATTCTTATCAAACAATTGCTAAAATAGCGCTTCGATCTCCTTAAAATATTAGTTATTATTAAAAGCATACTTGTATGCAGTTATCTTGAAGTTTTTTAGATGTTGAAATTTATTAACAATTTTCTTAAAAAAGAACAAGCCTATTCAGCAGTTGGAAGAAAGCTTTTAAAGCTTGCTTTTCCAATAATTGGCTCGTATTTGTTACATATGACCTATAACCTTACCGATATGATTTGGGTTGGTTATTTAGGTAGTGGAGCTGTTGCAGCAGTAGGTTCGGCGGGATTCTTTCTGCATCTGGGTTGGGCAATGGCTTCTATTGTAACTGTTGGAGCCAATGTGAAAATTGCTCATTCGGTTGGAGCTGAAAATATGGATGACGCTGGTCGATATTCAACCTCAGGATTGTGGGGTATTGGTAGTATTGCCATGCTTTTTACTTCTGTTTTTTTAGCAATACCAGAACAGTTTATTGGCTTTTTTCAAATGAAGGATGCTGCGGTTAATGAGATGGCTACTTCGTATTTGGTAATTAGTGCGTTTGGCATTATTGTTAGCTTCGTTAACCTTCTGTTTATTAGTATTTTTAATGCGCATGGCAGAACGAAAATATCCTTTAAGGCTAGTGTTATAGGAACCTTAATAAATATTGTACTCGATCCACTTTTAATTATCATTTTTGAGTTTGGAGTAGAAGGTGCAGCAGTTGCATCTATCGTTGGAAGAACGTGTAGTTTGTTGTTTTTCTTATCTACCATGAAGAAGTTTGAGAACATCCGTTTTAATGGATTGTTTCCAAAATCTAGTAAACTAAAAACACTATTTGCGGTTGGTATGCCAGCTGCTATACAACGAATTTCCTTTTCTGTTATCTATATTTTTCTTGCAAGAATCATTGCTGATTGGGGACCAAATGCAATTGCTGTTCAAAAAATCGGTGTGCAAATTGAATCCATTACTTTTATGATTGTAGGAGGTTTAATGCAAGCTGTAACCATTATGGTTGGTCATAGTTATGGCGCCAAAAATTTAACAGAAGTACCTAACATTTATCGAGCAGGTTGGCGAATAGCTTTTGTAGTTGCAATAGTTACAACTGCAATCTTTTTACTATTACCTCAAACTTTATTTTCCATATTCGTTCCGGAGGCGGAGAGTATACTAATGGGAAAAGATTATTTGATGATTTTGGCAGCTTCACAATTATTTATGTGTTTGGAGATGATATCTGCAGGAGTGTTTAATGGATTAGGAAAAACAAAAATACCTGCTACTGTGAGTGTTATTTTCACATCACTTCGCTTACCTGGAGCTTATTTTTTAGGTTTTTATACCTTCTTAAGTTTGAATGGTGTTTGGTGGAGTATTACAGGAAGTAGTATATTAAAAGGAATCGTCCTTTACTTTTTATTAAGAGCTTATTTTAAGAACAATACATTTGGTAAATTCTAATTGATATGGATCATTTGATTAATACTATAACTGAATCATTAAAGAACGAGGGAATTCAAAATAGCCTGATAAACGGGCAATTTGGAATCGAAAAGGAAAATGTAAGAGTCGATTACAAGGGAGGAATGGCTCGAACACCTCACCCAGGAATTTTAGGTGATAAGTTTCATCACCCTTTTATTACTACCGATTTTTCTGAAAGTCAGGTCGAAATGATAACACCTCCTTTACAAAGTGTTGCAGAGGTACATGGGTTTTTGGAAACCTTGCAAGATGTTATTTCAGAGAATTTAGTGGATGAATTGCTGTGGCCACAAAGTGCACCACCATTATTACCACATGAGGAGGAAATTCCGATTGCTAAATTTGGAGAGAAGGGAATCCACAAAGAAAAATATAGAGAAGAATTAGCCAATAAGTACGGTAAGGAAAGACAAATGCTCTCAGGTATACATTTTAATTTTTCACTTACCTCAAGATTAGAGCGCAAATTAAAAAAGGCTATCAAATGGAATGGAGATCTAGAAAAGTTTAGAGAAACCATTTACCTTAAGATGGTAAGGAATTTTATGCGTCATCGTTGGATGTTGATTTGGTTATTCGGCGAAAGTCCGGTTTCAGATCCTTCTCTAAAGATGAAATCTTTGAAAACGGGGGAAAAAACTTCAATGGGTTGTAGTAGTGCTATTTCAATAAGAAACAGCTCTGGTGGGTATCGAAATAAAGAAGAATTCTTCGTTGATTTTAATAGTTTGGATCTTTATTTTTCCTCACTTTCTAAATTGATTGAATCTGGAGATATTTTATCTGGGGATGAATTGTATTTACCAATTCGTCTTAAGTTTAATGAGAATAGTAAACGGATTTCACATTTAGAAGTTCGAATTCTTGATTTAGATCCTTTTGAAAAGTCTGGAGTTTCTAAAAAACGATTGTATTTTACTCATTTGTTCTTATTGTATTGTTTGTTCAAAGAGGAAAAGGATACTTATCAAGATACGGATCAAAAAATAGCAGCTAAAAATCAAGATTTAGTTTCCTGTTTGGGTATGAATCCCGATTTATCATTGGTGAATTCTGATGGAAATCCTGCTGATTGTGTTAAGATGTTGAACGATTTATTCGCTGATATCAACAGATTTATGGCTGATTCCAAATTGAATGAAAATGCGGATTATTCTTCCGCTTTATCTGAAGTTAAAGATTTGATTGACAATCCAAATGAAAGGTTGTCTTTTAAGGTTAAGGAGAAGGTTTTGGAGGAAGGGTTTATCAATTTTCACTTAAATAAAGCCAAGCAACACAAAGAAGAAAGCGAAATGAGTGGTTTCCGTTTTCACGGATTTGAAGATCTTGAATTGTCCTCACAATTATTGATGAAAGCTGCTTTAAGAAGAGGTGTTGAATTCAATATTTTAGATCGAAGTGAAAATTTTATCAGCCTAACTCAAGGTGATAAAATGGAATATGTAATGCAAGCTACTCGTACATCATTAGACAATTATTCGAGTGTTTTAATGATGGAAAATAAGCTGGTTACGAAGAAGATATTAGAAGGAAATTCAGTTCGTGTTCCATGTGGACTTGATTATCAAGATGCCAAACAAGCTCGTTCTGATTTTGATTTGTTTGAAGGCAAGCCAATAGTTGTAAAACCTAAATCAACCAATTTTGGTTTGGGGATCACAATTTTAAAAGAAAATAAAAATCAAGAAGTATACAAAAGAGCGGTTGATATTGCTTTCGAGCATGATGGAAGCATCTTAATTGAAGAATTTATATCAGGAAGAGAATTTCGATTCTTTGTGATTAACGATCAGGTTACTGGGATCTTACATCGCGTACCTGCCAATGTGAAAGGAGATGGTGTAAAGCCCATTCGAGACTTGGTAGAAATTAAAAATCAGGATCCATTGCGCGGAAGAGGGTATCGAACTCCTCTTGAGAAGATTAGATTGGAAGAAGCCGAGGAAATGTTTTTGAAGGAGCAAGGTTTCAATTTTGAAAGTGTTTTAGAGAAGGATCAAATCGTTTATTTACGTGAAAATTCGAATATAAGTACAGGGGGCGATAGTATCGATTATACCGATGATATTCATCAATCATATAAGGATATAGCCATACAATCATCGGAGGCCTTAGACGTTAAAATAACAGGATTAGATATGATGATAGAAGATGTTACTGTTCCGGCTACAAAAGATAATTATGCAATTATTGAGATGAACTTTAACCCTGCAATTCACATTCATTGTTATCCTTATATAGGAAAAAACAGACAGTTAAATGAGAAAATATTAGATTCTTTGGGATTTTGATACGATCGGAAAGAATCTAAATCATTGAGCTTATGTTGCAGGGCATTGTTTTAGAATAGCTAATTTATCGAACAGTAAACTGCAATTTATCTTATATTTGTCTATGACTATAATCAAAGGTGGATATTTCAATTTTTGATTGTTGCAATTTGACTTTTAAATACAAAATTATAAAACATTATATCATGTCTGATTTTCATTACCAGAAACCATTTCCAATAACAAAGGACACTACAAAGTATCGTTTGTTAACAACAGATTACATTTCAACTGTTGACGTTGATGGAAGAAAAATTTTAAAAGTAGATCCAAAAGGACTTGAATTGCTTTCAAAAGAGGCATTTTCAGATGTGTCTTTTTACTTGCGTCCTGCTCATCTAAATAAATTGAAGACAATTCTTCAGGATAATGAAGCATCAGATAATGATCGTTTTGTAGCTCACACCATGTTATTGAATCAGGTTGTTGCTGCTGAAGGTGAATTACCTACATGTCAGGATACAGGAACAGCGATTGTAGTAGGAAAAAAAGGAGAAAATGTTTACACTGGAGCTGATGATGCAGAGCATTTATCTAAGGGTGTTTACGATACTTATCAGGAGAGAAATTTGAGATATTCTCAGGTTGTGCCTTTCTCAATGTTCGAAGAAAAAAATTCGGGAAATAATCTTCCTGCACAAATTGATATTTACGCTAATAAAGGGAACGCCTACGAATTTTTATTTGTAACCAAAGGTGGTGGGTCAGGAAACAAGACTTTCTTGTATCAGGAAACTAAAGCTCTTTTGAACGAAAAGAACTTAACTACTTTTATTACCAATAAACTTCGTGATTTAGGTACTTCAGCTTGTCCTCCTTATCACTTGGCATTGGTTATTGGTGGAACTTCTGCCGAAGCTACTTTAGCAACTGTAAAGAAAGCATCAGCTGGATATTACGATCATTTGCCAACAGAAGGTAACGAAGGTGGTCAAGCATTTCGGGATTTAGAGTGGGAGAAAAAAATTGAAGAGATTTGCCAAAATAGCGAAATTGGAGCTCAGTTTGGTGGTAAATATTTCGTTCATGATGTAAAGGTAATTAGATTGCCTCGTCATGCTGCTTCTTGTCCTGTAGGTTTGGGCGTAAGTTGTAGTGCTGATCGTAACGTAAAAGGGAAAATTACTGAAGATGGGATATATTTGGAAGAATTGGAAAGAAATCCATTCCAGTATTTACCAAAAGAGGCGCCACACTTGAAGGATGCCGTTGAAATCAATTTAGATCAGCCAATGGCGGATATTTTGAAAGAATTGACCAAACATCCAGTTAAAACAAGATTGAGTTTAACAGGTACTTTGATTGTGGCTCGTGATATGGCTCATGCTCGTATTCAGCAAATGTTAAATGAAGGCAAAGAAATGCCTGAATATTTCAAAAATCACCCTGTATATTATGCAGGACCAGCAAAAACGCCTAAGGGAATGCCTTCAGGAAGTTTTGGTCCAACTACAGCGGGTCGTATGGATTCTTATGTAGGACCATTTCAGAAAATGGGTGGTTCTATGGTAATGGTAGCAAAAGGTAACCGTTATCAATCCGTTACTGATGCATGTAAAGAAAACGGTGGATTCTATTTAGGATCTATTGGAGGTCCTGCTGCAGTATTGGCTAAAAATAGTATCAAATCTATCGAGGTGATTGATTTTCCAGAGTTAGGAATGGAAGCAGTACGTAAGATTCGTGTAGAAAATTTCCCTGCATTTATTATTGTTGATGATAAAGGAAATGACTTTTTTGCAGATATGTAAGAAGTCATTTTATGACAAAAATATAGGGTGACCCAATGGGTCACCCTATATTTTTGTTTTATAATTCAGGTTTCTTTCTACTTTCCTTTTTTTTAGCTTGAGCCTGTTTCCCTTCAAGTCTTCTTTCCTTTGAAGCTTTTGTTGGTCGAGTCTTTTTTCTCGGTTTAACCGGAGTTAATGCAATTTCAATCCATTGATAAAACTTTTCAATCGCAATTTCCTTGTTCTGTACTTGAGATCTTTCATTTTGAACTGTTACCGACAAAATACCATCAGAGTTGATGTGATGATACAATTTCACAAAAATAATTTGTTTTTCTTCGTCAGATAAAATTTTAGAATCAAAAAGAGGAAAGCGCAATTCCACCTTGGAATTTACCTTATTTACATTTTGTCCTCCAGGTCCACTACTTCGGGAAGTATTGAATTCTAATTCCTTTGATAAGTCTTTTGTAAATTTATATTGCTCTGCCATAGTATTGTAAAGATAAGTCAAAATAAAAACTGAACAAAAGATATTTTTCTTGCTCAATTGCTGTTCAGATACAAACGTACAAAAATTGATTTTAGTATAATGTAAAAATGAGATCTAAAAAATGCCATCCAATTGGATGGCATTAATCTAAATCCTTGATTGGATTTTTTTATTCTGGTAAGCCATAAGTGTCAACCACAAAATCAAGA
>JADGFH010000320.1 GCA_016743925.1 Labilibaculum sp. | reverse complement strand
ATAGAACATCCTTTACTATAATATGATTTCTTTATTTTAAAAAACTACTTTAATTCCTAATAAGAAATTAAGCCTCTGAGAAGGATATCCATCCCACTGGTAATATTTATCAGCAAATAAGTTATTTACTTTCCCAAAAGCTGTAAAATGCTCGTTTAAACGATAATTTGCACCAATACTTAGATCGTATACGGCATCTAAATTTTCAGTTACTCTTCTCGCACTTACACCACCAATACCACTACTATATTCAAAATGTGAAACTGTTCTTTCTCCTAATACACTAACACCTGCCTGAAAACTCAATTTATCGCTAAACAAATAAGAAGCATTCACATTCATTTCAAATTCCGGTTTGTGCCATGCATCTTCTAAAATGTCCATACTGTAACTATTGTACCAAACCGAAGAATTCAATTGTAATTTATCTGTCCAACCTACAGTTACTTCTGCTCCCAATCTAAGTAAGCTTATGTCGTCGTGTTCAATGCCAAATTTATTCGACACAAGAGCTTCTGTACCTGTCGAAAATTGCAATAGATCACTATATCGTATGAAAAAATATTGATTTTCCACTTCACTATATTCTGCAGATAGCTTAAAAGATGAATTGGATGAAAGACTTCCTTTTATACCTCCAAACAAACGGTATTTCGTATTTGTCGGATCAACATGTAAACCTGAATAAACAAATGGATTTTCGTCTGCGATATCATTGTATCTATTCATTTCCAAACCACCATCCAGACCGGCAAATATGCTTAAGATTTCATCTACAGCCTCAAAATCAATTGAAATATCTGGATACACTTTTGTTTCTGAATCATCGCCCATTGCTATAACTGCGTTAACACCTAAGCTTAAATTAAGCCCACCTGTTTGAAGCGAATATTGCGGGTTTAAATTCCAAACCATGGTTTTTCTTTCTTCTAATAAATCAAGCGAAGATTTGTATAAGCCATCGGTAGCAAAATAATCAAATTCCGAAGTCAAACTCCATAATCCTTCACCACGCTTAATTTTAGCTTCCGCTTTTATCAATAGATCATTTTCACTTGTTATAATATCATCAACAAAGTGTTCGTATTCCAATCCAATACCAAAATTCAATCGCTCTTGATCTTTAAATGTTGTTTTAAAATCAGCATTTAAACCAAAACGATCTTGCTTCTGACTATCGTAATTAAACAAATTCATATTAAAACCCATAGTCTCGCCATAATAATTATAGCCTTTATGTCCGTAGTAAACTCTACCAGAAAGCTGACTATCGTCTAGATATATTTTCCCATAAACCTCGGCTAGCTGTTCGGTCCAATCTGGTTTTACTTCATCTCCATTTGCCAACTCCACCTTTCCGTTGGTAGAATAATGTCTGATATGCACACCCAAATCGGAAGTTTTAGACCTTTGATTATTGTAGCGATAATCCCCGAAAAGGGTAGCATAATTACCGCCCGCTAAAGTTAAAGCATGGCTATTAACCGATTTCAACGGCTCACCAACAATTCTTGCTGCAGGAATTAGGGCTGGAGAAAAACCAACCGACAAAGGTTTCGTCTGAATAAAATAATTAAAAGAAGGAGTAAATTTAGCCGTATCTACAAGTGTTGGCAATTCACCAATTCTTTTCGACTTATTGATTTTAGGCTGGTAAGTTGTTTTCACTTCGACCTCTTTGTTTAAATCTCTTTCTTCCTGTGCATAAGTCGTTACGCACACAAAACTGAAAATTACAGCAGACAGTATGATCTTTTTGAACATTGCTTTCTTCATTATGTTTTATAATTATTCTATTTCCTCTTTACTTAGCATTTCTTCCAACATCATTCTCTCTTCATCCAAACCTACAGAATCAGATTTTACTGATGTATTCTCGAATAGCTTTATACTCTCGGTACTATCCGCGCCTTCGAACTGAACCTTTACTTCTTCATTGATAATTTTCTCTTCGGCTTGTTTTTCCGCAGCAAGTAAAACATTCAATTTCGATTGTGCTCTTTCCAAAATTCCATCCTCTTTCGAAGCATAGTTATCAACGATACTTTGCAAAGTATATCTAGCCTGAAAGGCATCATCTTTCTTCAAAAACACATCGGAAAGGAGCAGAAAACTCTCTGCCAACCAATAATGATGGGGAGAATTCATTTCTATAAACTGGTTGATTTCCTTTTCGGATAGATCGTATTGTTTCTTGTCAAAATACAATTTCGCCAATCGATATTTAGCCTCGGCTCCTTCTGTAGTCTGTGTTTCTTTTGCTAATCCTTTAAAATCGGCAAGAGCTAAACTTTTATTCGCCATTGCCAAGTAAGACTTTGCTCGCTTGTATTTTGCTTCTCTAATTAGCTCTTCCTCTGCTTTGGCTATTTCCAAAACCTCTGTTACCGATTGTATCGTATTTTTATACTCCTTCAAGCTATAAACAGAGCGCATGTAACCAATTTTCGCCAAGCTAATATTGTCTGGAATTTCAGCCATATCTTTCAATCTAGAGAACTGTACTTTTGATTGCACAAAATTCTTTTTGCGATAATTCAATTGTGAGGCAGCCACCAAAGCTTTTTCTGTAAACAAATTGTTTGGCTGATTTAGTACTTTCTCAAAACCAAGTAATGCTTCATCAAATTTATCTTGATTTAAAGCTGCATCAGCTTTATAAAACTGTGCGTTTAGGCGGAACATTCCATCTGGGAATTGACTCAAATAATCGCCCAAAGCATTAATCCCACGATCTGTTTCACCAGACATATACAATCTTTCGGCAGATATGTATGATAAAGAATCTTTCTCAGAACTACGAATTACGCCTTCACCTTTAAACGATTCTGCAAAAGCAAAATACTCGTTTACATTGTTCATATCAACATACACATTCTTCAAGCCAATAAAAGCACTTTTCTTTTCTTCGCTTTGCGGATATCTTAAAACAACCTCTTTATAAGCTTCAATTGCCTTCGGATAATTTCTTATATTGTAATTTAACTGCCCTAATTGTAGTAATGATTTAGGCGCAAAACTACTTTTCGGGAATTTTGTAACTAGTTCTCGGTAAATTGAAATTGCAGCAGACTCTTCGTTCAACTTCACCTTTGCTTTAGCCAACTCAAACAGGGCATCATCTAAATATTCCGATTCAGGATAAGATGTTTTCAATTGCTGAAGCAAACGAGTTTTTTCTACCGATTCGCCCATTAGACCAACCGACAATGCCTGCTGATACAATGCATAATCGGTATCCCAGTTATTTGCTAAAACTGCTTTCCCATAATACTCGGCAGCATGATTGTAATCTCTATTCAAAAAGAAGCAATCGCCAATTCGGTTACAGGCATCAGAAACAAAATTGCTTTTCCCATCGGCCTGATTCACAAATTTACGGAACCATTCGGATGCTTGTTCGTACTTATCTTGTTCGAAATTTGCATAAGCCATATTGTAATAAGCACGTTCGTAATAACCAGAAGATCCTGAACCTGGCGATAAAATAAATTCATCGTAAAATGTGGTTGCTTTTTCAAAATCGCCAAGACGATAATTTGCTTCGGCTTTCCAATAAGTACATTCCGCAGCAATTTGCGAATTGTATATTTTATATTCTAAAGCATTGTCAAAAGATTTTATTGCATTAGCGTAATTCAACTGTTTCATTTGCTCTAAACCACGTAGCCAAGAAACTCTTTGATATGCCTTTTTTATTTGTGGTGTTTTGTTACTGATCTTATTCATAGAAGCCAGCGCATCATCATAGTTTTTGGTAGTCATGTACACTTTCACCAAATAATCGTAAGCTTCATCGTTTCGATCAGAATTTGGATATTTTTGTAAATAGGCATCGAAAGCCTTTATGGTTTCATTAAATGGCGAATAAGATAATTCATATGTCAACTTTGCGTAATTGAACAAAGCATCTTGTTGCATGTTCTCATCAAAATCCATTCTTGAGGTAGCAGAAAAAGCCGCTTTGGCGCCATTTTTATCCCCCGATTGCAAATAACAATCAGCCAAACAATAATTAGCAACCATCAGCAATTCATCATCCTTACCTCCTACTCTTTCAAATTGGCGTACTGCCTCGGCAAACTGCTTTTCTTTGTACAAACAATATCCGTAAGCAAATTTATCTTCACGAGACAAACTCTTTTTTCCTTTATCCAGAAATGGAATTGCCTTTTTGTACTCTTTTAACTGATAATGCGACAAACCAATCATTTTTGCAATCTCGGCACTTCTCTTTACCGAAGTATCGTCTAAAAATTGTGGTGCATAATCAATCACCTTATTGTACTTCTCTTGCAAATAATAAATCTGCGTTATATAGTAAGGTACAATTGGCTTAAAAGTCTTATTCTTTGTCAGCTTTTCGAAACCATTTAAAGCAGTTTGATAATTCTTGTTCAGGTAGGCAATATGAGCATAGTAATAATTTGCTGGTGCATTGTACTCTCCCGACACATTAATAATCTCAAAAAGAAACTTTCGTGCTAACTCCAACTTTTCACGTTGGAAATATGCATAACCCATTTTAAATTGGTACTCAGTACGCTGATCGGAGGTTAGTGCATAAATATCCACTTTTTTGAACCACTGCAAGGCCGTTTTGTATTTTTTACTTCTGTACTGCTGCCTTCCTAATTGAAAATAGGCAGCTTGCTTTAAATTACTTTCCGGATGCTTTCTAATAAAAGTCTTCATTTCTTCCTCGGCTTCGGGACGAAACAATTCGATGGAACACCAAGCCATGTAGAAGGAAGCCTTGGTAGATCGGTCGGAATGAGAGTCATTCTCTTTTTGCAAAAAGTCGGTAAATTCGTGTCTTGCTCCACCATAATTCTTGTTATGGAACATTTCCATTGCCGATTGCCAAATCTGATTACTACTCTTATGTGTTAAGGATTTTTGAGCCTGAACTGTAAAGCTCAAGCATAAAAAGAGAAGGGATGTTAAGATCCACAAACTAAATTTATTTCTCATACTACTTTTCGTGTGTAGGTAAAAAAAAGCTGATTATTATGACCATTAGGGAGCCGACTTCTGAATCTATTTCCAAATTACAAAATCAGGCTTAAAGGTATAAATAATCTGCAAGCTTATCGTAATTTCAAACGGAGGAAAGAAAGAAAAATTGTACGCTTTTTTGATAAAGAAAATGTGCAATAAAAAAGCTTCTGCTAAAATAATTTTTTAGATTTGTATGTCGACACAATAATTGAATATTCTAAAAAGCGAAATACATGTCCGAATCTGCTATCATTGAACTTAAAAATGCCATTATCCGTCAGGCGGATAACATTATTTTAACTGATGTAAGCCTTAAAATAGAAAAAGGAGAGTTTGTTTACATTATTGGTAAAGTGGGTAGTGGTAAAACAAGCTTAATGAAAACTCTGTATGCCGAACTTCCAATTAAAGATGGCGGTGGATCGGTTGCCGGATTTTATCTTCCAATTATTAAAACAAAGCAGGTTCCTTTTTTAAGAAGAAAAATTGGTATCGTATTTCAAGATTTTCAATTGCTTACCGATCGAAATGTACATTCTAATTTAGAATTTGTACTAAAAGCCACTGGCTGGAAAAACAAGAAAGAGATCGACAACCGAGTTGAAGAGGTTTTGACTAAAGTGAAAATGGGAAATAAAGGTTATAAAATGCCTCATGAACTTTCAGGTGGTGAACAACAAAGAATTGTTATTGCCAGAGCTTTGTTGAACTCTCCTGATATTATTTTAGCAGATGAGCCTACTGGAAATCTTGACCCAGAAACCTCTGATGAATTGGCTCAGCTACTAATGGATATCAGTAAAAATGGTAGAACCGTTGTTATGGCTACTCACCAACATGATTTATTAAAGAAATTCCCTGCACGTACCATCGAATGTAAAGACGGTAAAGTTATTGAAATATATAATCCGGATACCGACGAAGAGGAAGAAATCGAATTGGATTAAAGCAATATTTGTCACCCCAAGCCCCGAAAGGGGATTTCAAAAAAACACAGATTAAGAATTTGCAAGAAACATCACCATATAACAAAGAATTCGAACAGCTGAAGTTAAAACACAGCTTACTATTTCCTATGGCATTTTTGTTTTTAATGTGGACGGTTAAAATTTTCGAGTGGGGGCTTGATTTAGACTTTCATTTCTTAGGTGTTTTTCCTCTCCATGCAAAAGGATTAATTGGCATTCTTACAAGTCCTTTAATTCACAAAGATTTTAGCCATTTAATGGCCAACACGGCTCCTTTTGCTGTTCTTAGTTGGGGAATCTTTTATTTCTATCGTCCACTCTCCTACCGAATATTTATACTTTGCTATCTCACCTCCAATATTTTAGTTTGGTTTGGTGCCCGAGAGGCCTACCACATTGGAGCTAGTGGATTGGTTTATGCGTTTGCATCTTTTCTATTTTTTAGTGGAATAATTCGCTATTACTATCGTTTAATTGCAATTTCTTTTGTGGTGGTTTTTCTTTATGGTGGCTTGTTCTGGGGCGTATTTCCAATTTTAAATGATGTTTCGTGGGAAGGCCATTTGTTTGGTGGGTTCTCTGGTTTAATATATGCACTTGTATTTCGAAAAGACGGACCGCAAAAGCCTGTAATTATACTACCCGAAGATGATGATTCGATTCCTGAAGAGGTTTGGAATTCGGAACAGGGTATGTTCAAAACTTTGTGTCACTGGCTATTTACCTGTTAATAACTATAATAATTACTCAAACTCAACTTCTAAAAGCTCTTAAGATAAGCTTT
>JADGFH010000319.1:609-6763 GCA_016743925.1 Labilibaculum sp. | reverse complement strand
TGATTGCATATAATTGATCTCTTTTCTTAGAGTTTATTAGTTTGTAATCTTATTTCTTCTGATATATCCTTACATAATCGACTTCATATTTCCCAGGAAAATCAGTATCTAAAGGATTACCTCCATTAGCTCCAATGGCAAGATTTAATAGAATGTAATGTGGCTGATGAAAGGGATTGTACCCATCTGCATTTAAGGTTTTACTTAAATCTATCTCATTCAATAATTCATCATCTAAATAAATACGAATATAATTTGCTGTCCAGTCCATTTTCCAAATATGAAACTTATCAGCCCAGTCTTTTTCTTTTTCGGTGAACTTATAGAAAGGAATCTTCTCGGAGTCCCAAACTGCATTTTTTTCGGCATTGGCCCAAGCTGCATTGGCTAGTATCTTGGCTTTTCCTTCGTGACGGTAGAATTCCATCAAATCAATTTCACCATTGGCAGGCCACTTCTGATCTACACCTAATGTCCATATGGCTGGCCACATGCCCATACGAGTATCAATTTTGGCTCTCACTTCCAATACGCCATACTGGAAACTAAATTTATCTTTTGTCTTGATAGATGAAGAAGTATATTCAGCATTCTTTCGATCTGTACGCCAGTTCTTACTTCTTTTTTTATATTTCGTATTCTTTACAGTTTCCTTCCTACCTTCAATTACAAGTGCCCCATCGCGTACATTTGCATTGTCGGATTGATACCATTGCAATTCGTTATTTCTGACAAAACCTTCTTCAAAAGCCCATTTTTCTGAATTTGGTTTTCCATCCTGATCAAACTCTTCTGTCCAAAGCAATTCATAGCCTTCCGGTGCTTTTCCCACAAGCGTATCCACTTTAAATGGACTAAGCATTTTAAATCTTTCAGGGTGAAGTTTATTGTACTCTTTCCCCTTCATCAAACCCAAAAAGACAGGATCTTCCATTTCATCTTCCCAGGATTGATAATCTGACTTCAGATTTGAATAATGGTTCTCTTCAGTTAAAGCTAAGGAATTGCTTTCGCTGATATCTGCCTTCAGATTGTAGATTTCTTCCGTATCAGATTTGTATTTCACCAATTTGTGATCTCCACATCTGGCAGCATAGGCCTTCTGATCGTATTTACGCCAAAACAGCTGTTCGTGGGGTTCTCCCTCGTTTTCTCCATTCACGAATGGAATCAAATTAACCCCATCAAGCTTATTCTTTGGTGTAACCTTAGCATAGGTTACTGCTGTTGCAACAATATCCAGTGAACTAACCGATTTTTCGTAGACTTTACCTGCAGGAATATGTCCCGGCCACTGTACCGCAAAAGGAACATGAATACCGCCTTCGTACAAACTGCCTTTTCCGTCTCTCAAAACACCATTATCAGAACCATTTTTGTGTTCAGGTCCTCCATTATCCGAAAGAAAGAAAATCAAGGTATTGTCACTTATGCCAAGTTCTTCCAGCTTGTTCAAAACCCTTCCTACACCATCGTCAACAGCACTCACCATTGCCGCATAAATTCTTCTCTTTTTATTTTTGATATACGAGAATCGCTTTAGATATTTCTCAGTAGCTTGCAAAGGTGCATGCGGTGCGTTAAACGCCAAATACATAAAAAATGGAACATCTGCCTTGCGTTCAATAAAAGAGACTGCCTCGCGACTTAAAGCATCTGTTAGGTACTCTTTTTCATCAACTCTGCCATTGTCCCGCATCAAACGGGTATTGTAAGCATCGAACTGAGCTTTAATTTCACTCACATCATTTAAAGTCCATTCATTTGGAAAGTATTTATGTCCTCCACTTAAGAAGCCATAAAATTCATCAAATCCTCTTTTTAAAGGGTATTGCGATTTGTGTGCTCCCAAATGCCATTTGCCAAGTGCAATACTTGTATAAGCTGAACGCGATAGCACTTTTGCTAATGTTTCTTCTGAGCGTGGCAAACCCTGTGCTGTATCCTGTGGTGCGCATAATGGATTGCGGCCAAATCCAAAGCGATCCTGGTAACGCCCTGTAATAATACCGGCACGGCTAGGGCCACAAACGGCATAAGTTACGTAAGCATTTGTAAACTTGACTCCATTATCGGCAATGCGATCGATATTGGGCGTCGGAATATCCTTACAACCATTAAAACCAACATCGCCATATCCTTGATCATCGGTTAAAATCACAATAACATTAGGTTTTTCCTGTGCCCTTAATGGGCTTGCAGTAAACACAAAACCTACCAACACAGTCCATACCATTACTAAATGACTACAATTCCTGCTCATTGTTATACTATTTTAATTCGATAGCCCCTAAATCGGGAGCTCCAATAATTTCATTTCCTAAAATATCATGATTCACCTTTAGACCTAAAGTTAATCCTATGGTATCTCCTTTAATTTTGTCAATTTCAATACCCATATTTTTAATTCGCTTCGCATTTGCTGGCAAATAATCTATCATCTGATCTCCTCCAGCCCTTGCAAAATTAGGCCTTCCATAAATCGCTTTATCATCTTTTATAGGAATCTGCTTTGGCCAATTTCTTTTATTCAGGTATAAGTTGTTGCTAAAAACGACATTTTTCATTTGCGCTATTCCTTCTTTTTCCGGATTGTACTGATCACCTAAGACAGCACTCGTTTTTCCTTCAAAACAAAAAATATTATTGGCGATGAGAACACCTGAAGCGGCCTTATCGATAGCTATTTTTGCCTGAATTCCCTTTTTCACATAAATGGTATTGTTGTAGAAATAGGAATTGAATGGTCCTTTTCGTTTTCTTTTCCCATTGTATCCACTCAGCCAAAATATTTTTCCTTCTTGAAATGCCCCATTCTCTCCTTTTACACGATAGCCATCGTTTACACTGATATTGTAACGGTAAGAACAATTGTAATTATTCCCTAATATCTCACAGAATCCTCCAGCGTTATTGGCGCTAAAATTATACTGAAGAACAATATTCTTGCAGTTGTAATCAATGTGTGCTCCTGCAGAATCTCCCGGTCCATTTGCATTCAAAAAATAATTCTTTTCAATCAAAACATGATTTGATCCCCAAGTCCATAAACCACTACCACGCCCCCATTTTCTAGAATCATTATTACTTCCTGATTTGTTTACGTGATTGTTTCTCACCAGTGCATATTCCACTCCCGACATTTGAATTCCTGGACCACCTGTTTCAATCACCTTATTATTGATAATTTGTATGTTTCTAATTCCGTATTTTGATCCTGTAAGTTTTATTCCTGTATGAGAAACACTTTTCACAACACAGTTTTCAATTATTATATCTTCCAAAATTGCTTCTTCTGCATTATTAATAAATCGTATTCCCCAGCCATAGTTCTGCGATCCATTTGCGGTTTTCACTTCTTTAGCTCCTCGTCTGAAACCTTTATCTTCGAAGAAGACATCTTCAATTTGCAAACCATTCAGCTTGATATGATTGTAATTTCCACTTTTACTGACTTTCACCAATACACCACATCGCATTTGTTTCTTCAGTTTTTCATCAGATTGAGAAAGGCCTCCATTTGCCGTAATTTTAATGTTCTCAATCTCTATAAAGCTGCAGTTCTCCAACAAAATACCATTCATATAACCATTGGCGTCAATCTCTGATTTCTGATCCTTACCAACATTATCAGATTGATAACTGGCAATTACTATCGGTTTTAGCAGATTACCATGGACATTATTTAATTCCAGCATACCACGAAAAATACTGCCCGAGGCCAGCATAATACTATCGCCTGATAGTAATTTTAATGATGAAAGCTTAGCCAGACTTCTAAAAGCTGTCTTTGGTACTGTCCCCGACATGTTATCATTTCCCGTATTTACATTTACATAGTAAGTTTCAGCAGTTGATTTCAAGCATAAAATCATTAGCAAAACAACTAGAATTATTTGTACCCTTATTCTCATACTTATCCTTTCTTATTATTGCACAGCTCCTTGTAAATCTGAAGGCGAATTAATTGTCGATTCCCTGTTTTCCATTAAAGCTTTATGAATCTCAAAAGTCACCTTATTCCAACCTTTATCTTCGGTCCACAATGGTGTCATCAGTTCTTTCTCCCAATTTTCAAGGGCAAGTATCATTTTCTGAAACTGAACAATTTCCTTTTCCTGCAAATCCTTGGTCTCACCAAGATCCTCACCCAAATTATAAAGTCGATAACCATAGCCATCTACTCTGATCAACTTCCAGTTTCCTTCCCGAACTGCAGCCATCCCTTCCTTTCGCCAGAATAGTTGTTTGTGAGGTTGAGTTTCAACATTCTCTCTTACAAATGGCACTAAATCTGTACCATCCAAGATTTTCCCTGGATTTCCTTTTCCTCCTGCTGCAGAGTAGGCTGTTGCGTAAATATCAAGAGCTGAAGTTAGACCTTCAAATTTGTTTCCTGCTTTCAGTTTCTTAGGCCAGCTCATTACAAAAGGTACACGATGTCCACCTTCAAATTTATTGCCTTTCCATCCCTTTAAGGGCAGACAGGATGATTGATTATTATGAGCTCCTCCATTATCGCTTAAGAAAAAAATGAGTGTATTTTCATATAGATTTTCTTTCTTTAATTTATCTACGACCTTTCCAATGGCTCTGTCCATCGCCCAAGTCATAGCCGCTAAATCTTGACGTGTAAGACCTTCATATCTTTTCAAATCTTCTTTGGTGGCATGCATTGGTGTATGCACTGCGTTAAAAGAAAGATAAACGAAAAATGGATTCTTCTTTTGTGTTTCAATATACTTAACGGTTTTATCTCCCAGCACATCGGTTAGATAACCTGTGAATTCAACATGCTTGCCATTGTGTTGAATCTCGTGTGGATCGCCAGATCGATCATTCATTTTATGTGGAAAGTAGGATCTGCCTCCTTCTAGAAAACCAAAAAATTCGTCAAATCCACGCTGATTGGGGTGATATTGTGCCTTTTCTCCTAAATGCCATTTCCCAAATACAGCTGTTTGATAGCCCTGTAATTTCATAGCAGAGGCAATGCTTACTTCACTGGTATCCATGCCCAAATCGTGTGGTGGAATATTACATTCATGTCCAAATCGTTGCTGATATCTACCAGTAAGCAGACCCGCTCTGGACGGACTACAAACGGTAGCCGATACGTGAGCATCAGTAAAAATAACTCCAGCTCTAGCCAACTTATCTATATTTGGGGTTTCCAGATCTGAACTACCCATGAATCCGAAATCGGCATAGCCTGCATCATCAGCCAGAATAACAATTACATTAGGCTTTTCTGTCTGAGTATTTCTTTTTTCCTGTTTACAAGCACTTGTCATTGAGCCAAGCATTATGAAACCGATCAGTATTGAATGTTGAAAATTCATTATCTATCTCTTTGTTTTATGCAATTATTCAGAGACTGAACGAATCAGCCTCCGTAAATTATCTTTAAAAGAATTTGTTTGATTTCTTTTAATCAATACTCCATTCCTTCTGCCATTCGATTTTTGCTTTACCATTTTCAAATGTTAGGGGGAGCCACACATATCGAGAATCTTCCAAATTAGTTTTATTCCATCTGTCACCCATATAGATATACTCACCTTCCCTGTTTGGATTTGGCAAAACGTAGGTACTCTGCGAGAAATATGTTTTCTTTGAATCCTGTCCTACACAAGGATCATAAATAGTTTTCCATTCGCCCATAACAGAATCACAAATGGATATTTGAGCTGGGTTGGGAGACCATCCGGTACAACCCGATGATATCATATAATATTTCTCTTCATGCTTCCATACAGCTGGTGCTTCACGCGATTCCATTTCCAAAATTCGTATATATGTTCCCGAGGGTTCCGTATATTCATCGTTTAATAAACTCACATGCATCGTTTTATTTTTCTCCGAAGAGTAAAAATGATAGGCTTTTCCATCCTCATCCTTAAAGAGAGTCATGTCTCTGCTCATAGCTTCATTCGGGCGCATACTTTGTATATAAGTATATGGTCCTTGCGGGCTATCACTAATTGCAACGCCAGCTCTGGCATATTGATAATCTTCGGAGTCGATATGCATCCACATGACAAATTTCTGTGTTTTATCGTTGTAGATGACTTTGGGTCTTTCAATTACTTTGGACGTGTGTAGATCGTGAGTCGTATCAGTTTTCACAGCAGGTAATGCCACGCCTTCATGC
>JADGFH010000319.1:0-599 GCA_016743925.1 Labilibaculum sp. | reverse complement strand
CCAGCATCACATCGGTAACACTCCCACTCTAAATAGGGAACACGCCAAGTTTCGCCTTGTTTCATTTCCCCATACCAATAATAAGTTCCCTCATGAAAAAGAATTCCCCCTCCATGGGCATTTATGGGATTTCCATTGATATCCTTAAAGATTTCACCTGGTTGAATCTTAGCTTTTTCTACTTCTTCACATGAAAACAAAGTGAAAATCATTCCCAAAACCAATCCGATTCTACTAATACTCATAGTTTATATACTTTTATTTATAAAAATCTACCGATGTATGAATCAGCAGATCTTTTCGTTATTTTTCTATTTATCCCTTTTCCTTTATCAGTACATTGTCCACATAGAATGATGGCATAGCTGGGTCGGTTTTTCCTTTGTACAATAAGAATCGAACACTGGTGATGCCAACAGGACAAGTGAATTCAGTCTTATTTTCCACCCATTCGGTATCTTTTGGAATATCCAGTGAATGCAAAATTGCCTTTGCGCCACCTTCTTCCTTAATTTTCATAGCGAATGTATTCTCAGTTTCCTCGTCCCATTTGCTATTGAAACTTATTTCGTATGTCTTTCCTGCTTCCACAGAAATGA
>JADGFH010000318.1 GCA_016743925.1 Labilibaculum sp. | reverse complement strand
AGTTTATGCATTAAAGTACAAATAGAATATTATCAAATTAAGAATCAATTGGGAGTCTCGCTACGGTGAGGTTCTCATTTTTTTTTCATAAAAAAAGTGCCACTCCGAAGAGCAGCACTTTTTAAGGTTGCGTATATAAAGAGAAAACTTTATCCTACTAATCTGCTTTTAGGCTTTTGAGCCGTTAGCATTTCTTTTGTTTTGATATCTAGCTTAGATACTTTCTCCTCTGGCTGAGTGATTTCACCCGTTGCCTGAGTAGAGTCACCTCCCATGCTATATAATCCTCTCAGCATCATAGCTTCCTTCTCTTCAGCAGGAATAGCTTTGTAAGCTGCTTTTTTCTCGTCTTCGATTCTTTGCTTTTCCGCTTCTTCAGCTTCAACAACTGCATAGTAAGCATCAGCTTTTCTGTTCTTCAAGAAAGGACCTGCAACAGTTGGGAACAATTCCAACAACAACATCTCTTTCTCATTTTCTGCAAGCTTAACGCCACCAAACTCTTCCAACACTGGATTCTCTGGTGATTTGTAATTGCTTACATCGAAAGCTGTAGCATCGCGCTGACCACAAATCTTCTGACGGTACTCTGGATCGATATTGATTGGTGTTTCACCATACTCCCCTTTTACAAGATTAAAGAATTGGTTATTCACATTTGTATATGGAGCTTTACCACTGTTCACATCCAACACATAGTTTACTGCCTGTACACCAATAATTTGTGATGATGGAGTTACCAATGGAGGACAACCTGCTGCAACACGTACTTCTGGAACTTTCAATAGTACAGTTGGTAACAAATCTTCCAAACCTAAACCTTTTAACTGAGCCAACATGTTGGTATACATTCCACCTGGAATCTCAGCCGCTTTTACTTCTTCGTTTGGTGCAGGGAAGTTGAAGAATTTATCGATCGCGTTACAAACGTCTAACAATTCGGCTTCCTTATCTGCTTTCGCTAATTCAATAGCTTTGTCGAATAATGCATCAATATCCTTAGGAAGATAATCAGCTGTAATATCGAATTCTAATGGGAACATTTTATAAGAATCGAATTCTGCAATTCGCTCACGGATTCCTTTTAATTCAGCATTAATTTTAACAACAGCATCTAAATTTACACCAGTGTCTAAACCTAACTTATCAGCAAAAATCTGAATGATTTCGAATGCTGGAGCCGCAGGTCCACCTGCAAAATTCAAGATGTTTGTATCTACAATATCAACACCATTAACAATTGCCATTAAAACAGCACCTAATCCATAACCTGGAGTACAGTGAGTATGGAAATCGATTGGTACATTCAATTCGCTTTTCATGCGACGAATAATCTTACCTGACAATGATGGAGGAATCAATCCAGCCATATCTTTTACGGTAATCATATCAGCACCCAAAGCTTCCATT
Organism: Labilibaculum sp.; assembly: GCA_016743925.1. GTDB lineage: Bacteria > Bacteroidota > Bacteroidia > Bacteroidales > Marinifilaceae > Labilibaculum. The sequence goes on along the minus strand of JADGFH010000318.1, from coordinate 5,355 downwards.
TGCTTTGCTTTATTCAAGAAGTAGTCTACATCAAAAATCTTCTTTGGTAATTTTTTACCTGATATTAATGCTTTCCATTTTTGTTTTCTTGTAAACTTAGGATCAACTGTATAACAAACAGCACAGTCAGCAATACCGCCTGCTTCTTTCATATACTTTATTGTTGTTTCCATGTTCTTCACATCATTCAAACAATCGAAGATACGCATGATACCCAATCCGGATTTCACAGCATTTCGGTTGAATCCTTCGATTACGGTTTCTGGATATGGAGAATAGCCAAACAAGTTTCTACCACGAGATAGAGCTGTTAGGTGAGAAACATCACCAATTACTTCTTTAATTGACTCCAATCGGTGCCATGGATCCTCGTTCAAGTAACGCATAACTGAATCTGGAATTGCTCCACCCCATACTTCCATTGCGTAAAAGTTAGCATCCTTGTACAAAGGAAGAACTGACTCAATCTCAGCCTGAGGAACACGAGTAGCAAATAATGATTGCTGACCATCACGAAGGGTAAGGTCACGAATCTTTAATTTACCAGTACGCTTAATCGCAGCTCTTTCTTTAGCAATTTTCTTGCGATTTGCTTCTCTTTGAGCTTCGAATTCTACTTTACGCTTTCCTTCTAAGTAACCTTTAGCTACCAATGGGAAAAGTTCTAGTAACATGAATTCTTTATCATCCTTTGCCAATTTTACGTTTCCGAATTGTGGCAATGTTGGATTTTCAGGAGATACATAAGCATCTACGTCATACTCTACTTTTTCAGCCTTACCTGTAATTTTCTCACGGAATTCTGGAGCAATATCAATTGGAGTTGTTCCATACTCTCCTTTTACAAGATTAAAGAACTGATTCGATACGTTAGTATAGAATGGACGTCCTGAATTCTCATCAATTACACAGTTTACAGCCTGTACACCAACAATTTGAGAAGAAGGGGTAACCAATGGCGGACAGCCAGCGTCCAAACGTACCACTGGTACCACCTCTAACACTCTCTCAAGCAGGGTTTCCAAACCTAAAGCTTTCAACTGGTTAAGCATGTTAGTATACATACCTCCAGGGATTTCCGCATTCTTAACCATTTCGTTAGGAGCTGGGAAATTAAAATATTCTTCAATTGCGTGACATGCAACAAGTAATTCTTCTTCCTTATCGGCTTTAGCATACTTAATCGCATCATCGAATAATTGTTCGATGTTAGCAGGCAATTTATCTTTTGTAATATCAAATTCAATTGGGAATTGCTTGTAGCTATCAACATCAGCTAAAGCATTCATACGAATCTCTTTCAAAATTTTGTTGATTTTCACAACAGTCTTCGCATCACCATCCAATTCAATGCCTAATTTCTGACAGAAAATATAGATCAATTCGTATGCTGGAGCAGCTGAACCACCAGCGAAATTCATGATATTGGTATCAATGATATCAACGCCATTAAGAATTGCTGTAAGAGCAGAAGCCAAACCGTATCCTGGTGTAGAATGTGAATGGAAATCTACAGGAATACTTAATTCTTCTTTAAATCGACGGATGATCTTACCTGCTAATGAAGGTGAAGCCAATCCTGCCATATCTTTAAGTGAAATCATATCGGCTCCTAAAGCTTCAAGCTTCTTTGCCATGTCCACAAAATAATCAATATCAAAAATCTGATCAGGTAGATTCTTTACAGTTAATCTTTCAAGATCTTCTTTTTTAGTAGGAAATTTTGAATCAACAGTAAAACATACTGCACAATCGGCCAAACCACCAGCTTCTTTTACATACTTAATGGTAGACTTCATGTTTTCGATGTCATTCAAACAATCGAAAATACGCATGATACCCAAACCAGACTTAACTGCTTGAGTATTGAAGTTTTCAATTACTGATTCAGGATATGGGCTATATCCGAAAAGGTTACGACCACGAGATAATGCGGTAAGTTTGGAAACATCGCCTATTTCTTTTTTGATCGACTCTAAACGATACCAAGGATCTTCGTTCAAATAACGCATGATTGAATCTGGAACTGCTCCGCCCCAAACTTCCATTGCATAAAAGTTGGCTTTCTTATATAGGTGCAATACTTTTTCAATTTCTGCCTGTGGCATTCTTGTAGCAAAAAGAGACTGCTGACCATCTCTTAATGTAAGATCTCTAACTAATAACTTCCTTTTTTTCATACCCTGACTTATTAAATTATTATCCCCACTTATTACTCGAGAGAGTTGTTTTAAATTTGGATTAGAACTAAAGTGATTTAATTCTGCATCAAAAATAGAAACAAATTTTTATTGGAGAAATATTTCGGTATTAATAACTGCATGTTGTACAATACACCTACTTATGGGTATTTACACCCATTCTCATTAGTGATTTTTTTCTTTAATAATATCATCTTCAAATCGCAATCGATAGCGAAAATTGTAATCTAGAAATATCAAAATGGAAAAAGCATAGTAATACCAAGCACTACAGAAAAGTATTTAAGAATAGCACTACACTTAACCGATAAAATCTACTGTTAAATATTTCATGTGCTTAAATACCCAATCTATTTTTCAGGAAAAACAAAACCTGCTCCACAACATATTTTACTCTCACCTAAAAAGGAAGAAAAAATATTTTTCATTCTATTTTTTTCACTTTGAAAGCATAAGAATTGAATGATCGTAAATAGATCAGTAAACTAACTATTCGTAAAAAGATGCTTACATTTACAGCATCAATTTTTTTTTAGTGCAAATCACACTTTGTCCCATCTGCATATTATTGCAAATAAGGTCAAGTACAAATAGATAAACTCGTGAGTATAATAGGTCAATACGCAGAACTAAAAGTTGCCAAAATAGTAGATTTTGGTGTCTATCTTGAAGGAGAAGATGAATCATTAATTTTATTACCGACAAGATATGTACCCCTTAAAACCCAATTAGATGATACCATAAAGGTTTTTATCTACCGTGATTCGGAAGATCGAATTATTGCTACAACCTTAATACCATTTGCAACGGTTGGTCAATTTGCTTATTTGCAAGTTAAAGAAGTGACCAATATTGGCGCATTTCTTGAATGGGGAATCGCAAAAGATTTATTGGTTCCGTTCAGCGAACAAAAAGACAACATGCAGCTTGGCTATTACTATTTGGTATATATCTATGTTGATAATGCAACGGGTCGTATTGTTGGTACTGCCAAATTAGAACGAGTTCTTCGCGATAAAGAAACATCTTATGAAGAAGGTCAAGAAGTAGAAATATTGATCGGAAGAAGAAACGAAATGGGCTACCAAGTTTTAATTAACAATGATGCACTTGGTATGCTTTATAAAAATGAAATCTTCGAATATGTACTTCCAGGAGAAAGACGCAAAGCTTATATTAAAAAGGTAAGACTTGATGATAAAATCGATGTTAGTTTACAAAGACAAGGATATCGAAACGAAATACCTCAAGCAGGAGAACAAATCTTACAACAATTAAAAGATGAAGATGGATTTCTTCCTGTAAATGATAAAAGTACTCCTGAAGATATTTATAGCTTATTAAACATGAGTAAAAAAAGCTTTAAGAAAGCGGTAGGTTTACTTTACAAGCAAAAACTAATTACGATTGAAGATGCGGGTATTTATTTAAATAAATAAATATTTGACAAACAACAACACAACTAAATAAAACATGAGCAATTATTTAAAGTCTATATTTTTTGCAGTGGCATTGCTTGTTTCAATGGGCAGTATAGCACAAGACAAGTCTGACTGGAAAAATGGTGTTCCAGAGGGTTGTACAACCATAACGGTTGGAAAAATGGCTACTGTAGATGGGTCAGTTATTACATCGCATACAGATGATAGTCACCGTACCAGAGCATGGATGGATGTAACACCTGCACAAAAGCATGGTAAGGAAAGTAAATTTGATTTATTCGAACGTTCAGCATACGATAGTTTGGCAATGCCTACTTATCAACACAAAAAAATTGGTGAAATCGATCAAGTAGAAAAAACTTATCAGTTTTTGAATACTGCATATCCTTGCATTAATGAAAAGCAATTGGCTATCGGAGAATCAACATTTGGCGGCCGAGAAGAGTTATTTTCTAAAGAATGTTTAATTGATTGTCAGCGTTTGCAGCAATTGATGTTAGAAAGATGTTCTTCGGCTCGCGAAGCAATTCGTTTGGCTGATGATTTACTTCAAAAATATGGATGGCGCGATTATGGAGAGTGCCTTACCATTGCCGATAAAAAAGAAGTTTGGCATTTCGAAGTTGTTGGACCCGGTAAAGGAAAAATAGGCGCTATTTGGGTTGCTCAAAGAGTTCCAAACAATCACATTTCAGTAAATGCAAATGCTAGTACCATTAAAGAAATCGATTTGAACAATTCTGATTACTTTATGGGTTCTGCTAATATATTTGAAATTGCTGAAGAGAATGGCTGGTGGAAAGAAGGAGAAACATTTAAGTGGAATTATGCTTATGCTCCTAAAAGCCGCTTATCCTTAGCGTCAAGAAGAAGAGAATGGCGAGTGCTATCAATGGCTGCTCCATCATTAAAATTAGACGCTAATGATAAAGACTACCCTTTCTCGGTTAAACCTGATGAAAAAGTAACAATGGATAAATTGGTAGAGATCTTTAAAGATTACTATGAGGGAACTCCATTCAACTTTGTAAAAAACATTAAACAAGCTGATAAAGATGGTAAGCAAGTTTTATCTCCTTTTGCAAATCCTTTTATGCCATACGATATGAACAGACTGTTTGGTGTGAATGGAGGCTGGAATGAGTTAGGAGAAAGAACTATTGCTAGATGGTATACCATGTATGCAACCATTATTCAATGCCGTGATTGGATGCCTGATGAAATTGGTGGAATTGTTTGGTTGGCTCAAGATAATGTAGCTACATCAATTTATATTCCTGTTTATGCAGGAACAACTGATTTAGCAGAAAGTTATAAAGCAAAAGCAAGAAGAACTGGATACAGTCGAAAATCAGCATGGTGGGCTTTCAACCGCTTAGGAACATTATCTGCTCAACGTTGGGGCGATATGCGTCATGATATTGATGAAGTGTTTATTCCTTTACAAAAAAGCTATTTCGAAGAACAAGTTAAAGTTGATGAACAATTCATGAGCTTAAGCAAAAAAAAGAGAACAGAATTCTTAACCAACCGAACCATTCAGCTAGGTAATGAAGTGGTAGAAAAAGCTTGGGAAATTGGTGATAGTATTTGGACCAAGTACGACGAGAAATTTTAATATTCCGTAAAATATAAAATAGTAAGAGTAGTCATTGTGGCTACTCTTTTTTTTGTCTAATAATCAACATACTCCCCTATTCATTGATCTAAAA
>JADGFH010000317.1 GCA_016743925.1 Labilibaculum sp. | reverse complement strand
CCTCATCACTGTATCTTTCTGTAAGATCATTCGAATTAGTAATCACTACTTTCTGTTTGGCATTTACACCAATTTTAGGTTGATACTTACCTCCTAAAGTAAGAACTGAATTACCAAAATTCATTTCATACTGTGTACTTACATTAAAATATAATCCTTTCGAAATCAATTCTGATTTATTGACATATACATTGGATCCTCCACCCTCTAACACAACAGTTTCATTACGGGTATTATTTCCGAAAATATAAATTCCATTTACTCCTAAGGATAAATCTTTAGTAATCTTAACACCATTAGACCACATAAACTGATTCAATCCTCCGGTTCCCTCTAAAGATCGAATTACAAATCTATCACCACCCAATACTTTTTCACGCTTTGTGATTTCATATCCTAATCCTGAATAAGGTGAAATTGAAAAAGCAGTAGCATACCTGCTAGAAACCTTAAATCCTAAAGCGATTCGCGATAAGTTGAAATCATTAATTCCATCATGATCATTCCCTTGATTCAATCGTGTAAATTTAATTACAGATCCAATATTGAAATGAAACTTTAGACTATCAATTTGACTTAAGGATGCTGGGTTATCTAAATTCAAGACACTTCCTCCTTTATAAGCTAAACTTGTTCCTCCAAGACCGATACTTTGACCACTTGAATTTTGCATCAACTCTCCTAGTCCAAAATAAGAATATGTTGAGCTAGTATTATTTTGAGCAAATGTATTTGTTGTCACAAATAACAATCCGAAACCTATTATTGTGAGTATTTTTATTGTAGAATTAAAAGGCTTAATCATGCTTACGATCCACATATATATTGTAATTAAATTGATTCTTTTATTATTTTTTAATTCTGAACTACATAGGTCGTTTTAAGACGAATTCTGAAATCTGAATCTCTATCATTTTCAATGATTAAACGATCCATTGAAACACCTAAACTATTTAAAGGAAGAGAGATCAATAATGCATCGTCAAAATCTTGACCATTTGCTAAAACACTGTTAACATAGCTAGTAACATCGACCGTGTAATAAGATTCATCTTGATTATCTCTATTTACAAAGTAATTGGAATTTGCTCCTGATCCATTTGCTCCTGGCAACTGAGTTAAGATTTGATTTTGCTCGTCCGTTTGATATAAAGTAAAAGGTACCGTCGGTAATTTAAATATATCATCATCAAAACTTTCATCTTTTGGATAGAAGTTCAGTTCTGCACTAAGCACACCTCCTGTTGAACCAACAGCATTCAACCTTTCCAAATAAGGAATTTTAATTTTAGTAAGCATTCCTAAACCACCATGAACAAATGCTAAATCTCCCGTTTCATCAGAGTCTAATTCTACAGTTTGTTCTGTTATTTGATTCAAATCATATGGAGCTGAGCTAAAATCCGATTTCACATTCGTAAAATTCAATGCTGAAGCAATAATTGGGAAATCATGAAAATTTCTAGTTCCACTTAGGTTATAATCAGTATAGGTATAGTATAAACGGATCTTCATTCTTCCTGCTTGCAAACCATATGAAAGCATAACTGAATTATCCTCACCCGCTTTTAAAACAACTCCATTAAAATAATCATTCCATTTTTCAGAGAATTTAACCGTATCATTTTCCATATTTACCATACGAACAATATCAAGACCTAAAGCATCCTCCATGTTAAATCGTATTCCTCCATCATTAATCTCAACATCAGCCTCTCTTGTTTCATTATACTCTAAAAACTGAGTTATCGGTTTAGCTACAAAACTAGCACCACCTAAACTCTCTTCTTCGTATGGAAATGAACTGTGAGCGTAAAACCCTATTTGATCATCAGGAATCTCAATTTCTTCAATAACTCTATGAATCGACATACTTTGAGTTAATAAAGTATCGCCCATATATCTACTGTCAGGATAACTGATAAATACTAAAGAATCATAACGAATAGGCACTTTTTCATTATTTTCCCCAACGGTTACTTGCGCTAGGCTAAATGCACCTCCTAAACCAACTACTGCGTAGAAATCTGAACTAATTCTTCCGAAAAATTCATCTTCATAACTTCCAAAAAGAATATTATTTTGTCCTGATGTTAAAACTGAATCCAATTTCACTGTTGAACTCTCGATTGTGAAAGTGTCTATCAACCTTACTTCTGTTGATTTATCAATTAAGCTATCTCCAACTTCATGTTCCTGAAACTTATCTGTAGTACATGCTGTTAAAAATGCAAATAGATTAACAATTATTATAAAACTAAATTTTCTCATATTTAATAAAAACAGATTCCTAATCATGTGAATAATGGGTAAAGTATGAGCTAATATCATTAATTGATTACAATCAAAATATCAGATAACGGACAAATGTATATAAAAAATCGTGATTATAATTGTTAAATTTTCTAAACAACGCTTTATTTTTATGAAGAGAAAAATCAATCCTATTGATTTTTATTTATATTTGTCCTCGGTAAGGAAGACGATCACTTTTTCCTACCTTAAAATTTAAAATAATCATATTATTTATTGATAAACTCATAACAAATGAAACAAAGATTATTATTTGCATTTTTTGCATTATCTCTATTTCTTACTAGCTGTGGAAGTTCTGACGACCTAGATGGTAACTGGATTAAAGCTTCTACATTTGAAGGAACCCCTAGAGGTGGGGCTGTAAGCTTCGTAGTTGGTGATTTCGCTTATGTTGGTACTGGTTATGATGGTAAAGACTGCCTTAAAGAATTCTATAAATATAGCATTCAATCGGGTTGGATTAAGATTGCTGATTTCCCAGGAATAGAAAGAAAAGAAGCTGTTGCTTTTACTGCTACTGTAAACGGACAGGAAATGGTATACGTTGGAACTGGAGTAGATGAAGACGATAATCGTTTATCTGACTTTTATGAGTTTAACCCAGCTACTGATACATGGAATACAACTCCTATTGAATTTATGGGAACTGCACGTCAGAATGCAATTTCATTCTCTATTGGTGGTATTGGATACGTTGGAACTGGTTACGGATACCTTGACGGAAAAGATAGAAACTATTTGAAAGATTTTTACAAATTTGAAAATGGAACTTGGTCAAAGATTGCTTTTGATGGAGAAAAATCAGCTAGTGCTGCAACATTCGTAATTAAGGATAAAGCATATGTTGTTTCTGGATTAGGAAGTTTAAAATACGTTTGGGAATACGATCCAACCTTAATTAGTGCAGACTTTAACGGATGGACTAGAAAAGAATACCTAGATGATGATAACAGATGGGAAGATGTTCAACGTCAGCAAGCGGTTGCTTTTGTAATTAACGATAGAGCATACCTTGCTACTGGAAAGAACGGAAATTACACTTCTGAAGTTTGGGAATACAATCCTGCTAAGGATGATTGGACTGAAAAAACTTCTTTAGAAAGAGAAGTATCTGCTAGAGAAGATGCTGTTGCTTTTACTTTAAACAACAGAGGATTCTTCGCTACTGGTAATGTTGGTGGTGGTTACCTTGGTGACATGTGGGAATTCAACCCAAAAATGAAAGAAACTGATGATGACAATTAATCGTCATTTAAATAATATAAAAGCACTGCATTTCGCAGTGCTTTTTTTTATGCCTATAACTTTCCTATTTAGAGCTTATACCAATATTTACCTCAAATACTTTTCGAGATGCATGACTCCTGACCCCCAAACCAATAATTGGAATATTTCACATCAATAAAACACCGCCTTTTGTAAAGAAATTAGTCCTGAATGTATGGAAATAATCACTTAATACACAGAAACAATGACTTGGCAAAGCGAAATGCCTGCTCGATGCATGGAAATATTCAGACCATGAACCGAAATGTCTACTCAATAGATAGAAATTGTCTAACGATATAGAGAAATAAACACTCAATGCTAGGAAAATCCTAAATAGAGTAGATTATTTATATCAAACCCGATCTTTTATAATATTTATTTTCAGTTAGATCTTCGTTAAAAAACGATACACCATATATTGGTCATTCATTACTTTTTTTCACCTCTATCTTGCCGAAAATTTATACTCCTAAATTCTTAACAAAAAAAACCTCCGACATTACTGCCGAAGGTTTCTATTTTATAATCAACAATTATTTTACTGTTGATATTCTTTTAAGATATCAGCAACATCGCCGGCAGCAACACGTCCGAAAACACGTTCGCCAATGGTTACCACTGGAGCCAAACCACAAGCACCTACACAACGCAAGCAGCTAATTGAGAATTTACCATCCTCTGTAGTTTCACCAACTGGAACATTCAAATGACGTTTGAACTCTTCCAACACCTTTTCTGCACCTCTTACATAACAGGCTGTTCCCATACAAATAGAAATTGGGAATTCTCCTTTAGGTACCATAGAGAAGAATGAATAGAAAGTTACCACACCATAAACATGGGCAACCGAAACATTCAACTCACGAGCAATAATCTCCTGAACTTCTGCAGGCAAGTAACCAAAGGTTTCTTGAGCCTTATGAAGCACATTGATTAATTCGCTCCCTTCATTATCAAATGATTTGCAAATTTCCCCAAGTTTTTCAACTTTGTCCTTTGCTAATTTAATTTTTGCCATAATATAAACTCCTTATATTAATTGGATTTTTTTATCCTAATGGTTCAAAATAATTTATTCAATCTCAATATCCTTACTCTTATCGAAATAATGAGTATGCAATAATTTATGAGATAATTCACCGCATGGTTTACCCAAGAAATCTTCATACAATTTAATAATGTATGGATTTTCGTGAGATTTACGGATCGCTTTACCTGCATCTTCACGATAAAGCGCAGCAGCACGTTTCTTCAAAATAGAAGAATCTCCATGGTGCAATGGTTGACCACCGCCACCAATACAACCACCAGGACAAGCCATGATCTCGATTGCATGATATTGCGATTTACCATCACGAACATCTTCAAGAAGTTTACGAGCATTACCTAATCCATGAGCAATACCAATATTTATTGGCAAACCATCAAAATCTACTGTTGCACTACGGATACCATCCATACCACGTAAAGCTTCAAAATCAACTTTCTCTAAGCTTTTTCCAGTATAAACTTCGTATGCAGTACGGGCAGCAGCTTCGATAACACCACCTGTTGTACCGAAAATAACGCCAGCACCAGTTGATTCTCCCATTGGATTATCAAAATCTTCTTCAGGAAGAGCATCGAAATCCATGTTAGCTTGCTTAATTAAATTGGCTAACTCGCGAGTTGAAATAGAATAATTTACATCAGGATCACCGTCAACTTTGAACTCATCACGCTGACACTCGTATTTCTTAGCCAAACATGGCATAATAGAAACTACGATCATATCCTCACGCTTGATTCCCATTTCTTGAGCAAGATAATTCTTGGCAATAGGACCAAACATTTGTTGAGGAGAACGTGCTGTTGATGGAATATCCTTCATATCTGGGAAGTGATGTTCGAAGAAATTCACCCATCCAGGACAACATGAAGTTAAGATAGGAAGTTTAACATCCTTATCTCCATCTAAATGTTTCTGTAAACGCTCTAACAATTCTGTACCTTCCTCCATAATGGTAAGATCGGCAGCAAAATCAGTATCGAATACATTATTAAAACCTAATTGACGTAAAGCAGAAACCATTTTACCAGTTACCAAAGTTCCTGGCTCCATTCCAAATTCTTCACCCAATGCAGCACGCACGGCTGGAGCTGTTTGAACCACTACTGTTTTCTTAGGATCAGCAAGATCTCGAATCAATTGGTTTGTGTGATCTTTTTCAGTTAATGCGCCTGTAGGACATACAGCTACACACTGACCACAGTAAGTACAAGTTGATTTCTCCAAATCCATTTCGAAAGCAGGAGCCACAACTGACTCAAATCCTCTATTTACCGCAGAAAGAGCACCTACTGTTTGTACGTCGTTACACATTGTTTCGCAACGGCGACACATGATACACTTATCCATATCACGAATGATAGCTGGAGACGTATCAACCTTATAGGTAGATTTAGCTCCGGCATAATGAATTTCACGAACACCCAATTGCTGAGCTGTAGATTGAAGATCACAGGTACCCGATTTTGCACAAACTAAACAATCAAATGGATGATCCGAAAGCATCAATTCCATAACTGTTTTACGTGCATTCAATACTCTCATATTGTGAGTATGAATAACCATTCCTTCATCGCACTTAGAGTTACATGAAGGAGCTAAATTACGGCGTCCTTCAACCTCTACGACACAAATTCGGCATCCGCCAGGCTTGTGTTCTATACCCATATCGCCTAAATGCATATAACAAAGGGTTGGGATATCAATTCCAATTCCCTTGGCTGCATCTAAAATAGTAGTCCCCTTAGGTACTTCTATCTGCTTATTATCGATGGTTAATTTGATCATTTTTTCCATTTTTAGATCCTCCTTACTGAATGCTAATCGCATTAAACTTACATTTCTCCATACAAGCACCACACTTGATACATGTTGCCGTATCGATAATGTGCGCCTCTTTTCGCTCCCCTGCAATACAGTCAACAGGACAATTGCGAGCACAAAGCGTGCATCCAACACAAAGTTCAGGATCAATTACGTACTGCATTAAAGCCTTACACTGACCTGATGGACATTTGTGATCTTCAACGTGAGCTATATACTCATCATAGAAATTTTCAATTGTAGAAAGAACAGGGTTTGGTGATGTCTGTCCTAATCCGCAAAGAGAAGTATCTTTAATAACAGTACTTAA
>JADGFH010000316.1 GCA_016743925.1 Labilibaculum sp. | reverse complement strand
CGCCCTATCCTTATTCAGTTTGATCCTGAAAGTATTCATAAATTCACTTTTAGTTTTTTTAAGTTTTTCCAAAAATTTAAATTGATACGTGCAATTGTATCAGCTCAATTCAGAATTAAACATCATTCTTTGGAAAGACATCTTTTTGGTCTAAACTTCCCTAACCCTGTCGGTTTGGCTGCCGGATTAGACAAAAATGCTGAAGCTTTTGATTTTTTAGGTAGTATGGGCTTTGGCTTTATTGAAATTGGAACATTAACACCAAAAGCACAAGCTGGGAATCCACAACCTAGACTCTTTCGCTTCGTTAACGATAAAGCTCTTGTAAACCGAATGGGATTCAATAACGAAGGTGTTGAAAATGCTGTTCAACGTCTGCGAAAGAAAAAAACAAAGATTTTGATTGGTGGAAATATTGGCAAAAATAAAAATACGCCAAACGAAGAAGCAAGCAATGATTATCTTATTTGTTTTGAAGCTCTGTATCCTTACGTTGATTATTTTGTTGTAAATGTAAGTTCTCCCAACACTCCTAATTTAAGAGAACTACAAGGAAAAGAGCCCTTGAAAAAACTTTTAAATCAAATAATGGATTTGAATAGAAGTAAAGAGAAAACAAAACCAGTATTGTTAAAAATTGCTCCTGATGTAAACGAATCTCAATTAGACGATATTATTGAAATTGTTCAAGAAACGCAAATAGATGGAATTGTTGCAACCAATACGACCATCTCAAGAGACGGATTGTCTTATCCAAATAGTAAGATAAAAGAAGTTGGAGCTGGTGGTTTAAGTGGGCAACCTTTACGTGAACGATCAACTCAGGTAATTCGCTACATTCATAAAAAATCAAAAGGGAACATCCCAATTATAGGCGTTGGTGGTATTTTGACCAAGGAAGATGCGATTGAAAAATTGAATGCAGGAGCTTCGCTTGTTCAAATTTACACTGGATTTATTTACGAAGGTCCAGCATTGGTAAAAGCAATCAATAAGGAATTGATAAAACAAAATACCTAAATAAAATTAGGAAGAGCCGAATGGTCTAAAAGTTAATTGTCTTGAAAAAAGCTAATGTCTTATAACGCAACATTAAGTCCAAGATAAAATAGACCTCTTTGATAATTCTTAATTCATCATTATTAATTTACAATTACTTTGTCACATCTTCTAAACTCAAGTTTGACATTCGTTCCATCTTACTCACTTCGATACTTAAAAAACCATACTCCTCGGTCACTTTTCCTTCTATGCAATAGCAGCCAGGACCACAGAAGGGAAATTCTTTAGCTGCAGGTGGAAAATGAACCGTATCCAACCAATGTCCATCCAAATCGATCCAAGTACCAAAATACATAATTTTGCCATTGCTTGCCTTTGTTGGTTTACGATGAATTAGAAAACCTACAATTCGGATATAGCGATTGATAAGACGTGGTAAATGACAAGCCTTTAAATCAGATGGTAAAGCATCCTTAAGCAATTCGAAAGGAGATTGAGTCGATAAGCCTAACAATTCAATTTCATCAAAAGCATCTTCCAATTTATGTTTCCAAAGTTCAGGTAATTTAAATTCCTTTACTTCAGTCTGAAATAAGGTTTTCTCTGGTTTGGTCTTCTTGCTATGCCCTAAAAGATAATGAGCATCCCAAAGCAATTCTTTTTTATTTTTACCACAAAATCGAAATACGCCAGCTCTAATTAAGATGATTAGCTGTTCCAAACTAACAGGAAATCGCGTAACAAAATCACGCAAGCTGGCAAAAGCGCCATTCTCATTTCGCTCTTTGATCAAACGTTTCCCTGTCCCTCGCTCTAAATCGCGTAACAAATAAAAACCCAGCCAAATGGTTTTTCCATTAATAATATTTTCCCAAGAACTGTTGTTTACACAAGGAGCCTCTACTTCCGCTCCGTGCATTACAGCTTCATGCAAATAAAGTTGAGCAGAATAAAAACCACCTCCATTGTTTAAGGTTGCCACCATGTATTCCAAAGGATAGTAAGCTTTTAAATAAAGTGCCTGAAAGCTTTCTACCGCATAACTTGCCGAGTGGCCTTTGGCAAAGGCGTAGTTGGCAAAACTTTCTATTTGTCGCCAAATGTCTCGTACAATTGTATCGGCATACCCTTTCTCTTTGCAATTGGAAAAAAACTTGTTTTGCACCTTAGCAAACTCATTGCGCTGCTTAAACTTCCAAGACATTCCTCTGCGCAAAACATCTGCTTCGTCGAGCGATAAACCTGCGAAATAATGTGCCACTTTAATTACATCTTCCTGATACACCATTACACCATAGGTTTCCTCCAAAATACCATACAGTTCTGGTATCTCCCGTTGCGCTTCTTTTCTTCTATTTTCATCCTGAAATCGGAGAATATACTCGCGCATCATGCCACTTTTTGCTACGCCGGGCCTAATAATAGAACTAGCAGCTACCAACCGCTTGTAATCTTCCGCTTTTAGCTTGGTTAAAAGCATTCGCATAGCAGGCGATTCTACATAAAAACAGCCAATTGCTTCTCCTTTTTTCAGCATGCGCTTTACCCGTACGTTCTCCATAAACAACTTGGTATTGTGTATGTCGATAGCTGTTCCATGGTTCTTTTTAATGATCGCAAGTGTATCCTTAATTTTCCCTAAACCTCGTTGACTTAAAATATCGAATTTATGCAAGCCCAAGTCTTCAGAAATATACATATCGAACTGTGTAGAAGGAAAACCTTTGGGCAAAAGCTCGCTTGCAGAATAATTGCTTATTGGCTTCTCGGATATTAAAACGCCACTAGAATGGATACTGCCATGACTTGGAAAACCTGCAATATACTGGCTGTAACGAATCACCCACTTGCCATATTCATCAGCCTGATCGGGATTTGGATTTCTTTGCAAACGACTTATTTCTTCATCGGGCAAACCAAAAACCTTACCAATTTCCCGAAAAGCTGATTTGTGATTAAAAGTGATGAAAGTACCCAATAAAGCCACACGATCCCAGCCATATGTATCAAACAAATAGCGAGTCACATCATCCCTGTCTGTCCAGGAAAAATCGATATCAAAATCGGGTGGCGATGTTCGAAATGGATTGATAAAACGCTCAAAATAAAGGTCTAACTCAACAGGATCAACATTTGTGATTCTTAACAAGTAAGCGACCAAACTATTGGCTCCACTTCCTCGCCCAACATGATAGTATCCTTTCCCCATAGCATACTTTACCATATCCCAATTAATCAGAAAATAAGAACAGAAACTCAATTCACGAATTACCTTTAATTCCTTATTCAGACGATCCAAAATCTCATCAGTTACTTGATCGTACCGATACTTTAAGCCTTCGAAAGCCTCCCGTTTCAACAGTTCAAAATCTTCTTCCTCCGAATTGGTAAAGCGCTTTTTGTTTTTGTTGGTACCAAATTCAAACTCCATGCTACAATTGTCCAAAAGTTTTTCGGTATTCTCTATTAACTGAGGATAATCTCGATAAATCTCCAACAGTTCTTGTTTGCTTCTATATTGATTCTCAAAATCAGCCTGCTCCTCTTTAGACAGTTTACTTAGCAAGGTATTTTTATCAATCGCACGCAGTAATCGATGAATGTTGTAATCACGTTTGTTGCAGAAACTAGCTGTTTGTAAAATCACCAACTTATCCTGATGATTTTTCCATTCGGTAAATGGCAAACGCAACAAATCTTGTGGACTCACACCAAGATATTCATGCGCTTCTAAATCTCTTAGTTGAAATGAAAAAGGATAAACCACATAAGCGTGTTCGAAGCTTGGAGCTTTTACTTCAAACTCCTTTTTATCATGTAAATGTGGTGTTAGAAACTCATTGAGCTCCCGAAATCCATCTGCATTTTTCGCAATTGCCACATACTGCTGCTTTACTCCATTCCGAAAATCGACACCTACAACAGGTCGAATTCCAAATTCTGCGCTTCGTCTTACAAAATCGAGACTTGCCGCCGTGTTGTTGATATCCGTTAAAGCAACAACAGAAAAAGCTCCCGAAGCGGCTTCTTTTAAAAGCGCTTCGATGGAAAGCGTTCCATATTTGAAACTATAATAGCTATGACAATTTAAAAGCATACAATACAATGAAGAATTAATAATGATCAATTATTCATTACCAATTATTAATTAAACTTGGTGCTTGTCCATTAAAAGGATTCATTCCACCAATACTTTTCGATCCCATAGTAATGGCACGTTTCACAGCATTTTTCCCGTAACGATTTCGAACATGATCCATGGCCTGATACAATTTAATTAGCTTCTCGGAGTCTTCGAACAGCCGAATTTGGTAAGTTCCTCCAACCAAATTGCTAAAGCGTACACCAATCAATCGAATCAGAACTCTGCGCTCATATACCTTATCGAACAAATCTAAAACCACGCCTATTAAAGTATGATCTAAAGAGGTATAGGATATCCGCTTCTGTTTTGTGTAAGTTTGAAAATCGGAGTACCTAATCTTAAGCGTTACACAAGCAGTTAGCTTGTTTCCTTTTCGCAGCTGATAAGAGAGATTTTCGGACATAGCCACCAGCAAACTCCGCAATTTCACAATATCAGTAGTATCTTTCTCAAAAGTACGTTCGCTAGAAATAGATTTTCGCTCACTCCAAGCCACAACAGGCGTATTGTCTATTCCTTGTGCTTTCTTCCAAATTATCGCTCCGTTTTTGCCCAACACACGCTCCATTAATTCCATGGGCATTTCCTGTACCGTTCGTATTCTCTCCACACCCATGCTTCGAAGCTTGTGATAAGTTTTATCGCCTACCATGGGAATTTTCTTTATGGAAAGCGGAGCTAAAAAAGGCATTTCATTTCCTTCCGAGATTTCGATGTGATTATTGGGCTTGGCCTCTCCAGTTCCCACTTTCGAAACAGTTTTGCTTGTAGATAATCCAAAAGAAATGGGCAAACTCGTTTCCTTCAAGATGATTTCTCTTAGTTCTTTAGACCACAAATAGCTGGTTTCCACGAAACGATCCATTCCCGTAATATCAATGTAAAACTCATCAATCGAAGATTTTTCAAAAATCGGCGAACGCTCCTTGACAATTTCTGTTACTATATTCGAAAACTGACTGTACGTTCCACTATCTCCTCTAATCACAACAGCATCGGGGCATAATAGCCGAGCCATTTTCATTGGCATGGCAGAATGAATGCCATAAACGCGTGCTTCGTAGCTACAAGCTGCCACAACTCCCCTATCCGACGCTCCTCCAATCAGCACTGGTCGATTATTCAATCGACTGTCTAATAATCGTTCACAAGACACAAAAAAAGTGTCCAAATCCATATGTACTATTGTCTTTCTCACTAAATGTCGATAATTTCGTCAATACTCTGACGATAATTTAGTCTTTATTTATTATCTTTGAAAAAAAGAAGCTATGTTTTTTGCAGAAAATATCAAGTTCCTTCGCCAGCGAAGAAAGAAATCGCAGCTTAGTTTAGCTGATCAACTGAGCATTACACGAACCACTTTAGCAGGATACGAAAAGAATGTTCAGCCTCCTTTTCATGTACTGGTTAAATTCGCTGAATACTTTGGTGTTTCTATAGATGCCTTAGTCCGCTATCAACTAAAAGTGCTGTCTGAATTTCAGCTTTCGCAGATCGAAGATGGATTCGATATTGATGTTACAGGAAAGAAATTACGTCTGCTCACCATATCGGTAAACAAAGATGGAGAAGAAAATATAGAAATGGTTCCTTTAAAAGCACAGGCTGGCTATACCAATAGCTATGGCGATTTGGAATTTATCGGCTCGCTACCAAAATTCACACTTCCCTTTTTGCCTAAAGATAAAACGTACCGAAGTTTTCAAATACAAGGCGATTCGATGCTACCAATACCTGAAGGTGCATGGGTAACTGCTTCCTTTATTCAAAATTGGGAAATGATTAAAGAGGGAACGCCCTGCATCATCGTAACAGAAGAAGATGGAATTGTATTTAAGGTTGTGTACAAGCAATTGGAGAAAAACCAAAGCTTGCTCTTGGTTTCCTCTAATCGAGACTACAAACCATACGAATTGCCAATTAAAAAAGTAATTGAAATATGGAAGTTTGAGACTTTTAATGGCTTTGAAATTAATTAGTAAACTGCTACCTGCTAATCTTATTTGACTTTAGCTTCGAACTTGCATTCGAAAAGAAACCTGAGGGTCTCCTTTTTTGCAAGCCAATAATTTTGTGAAAAATGCTAAGCATCTTTGAGATGCTAAGCATGTCTACTACTTGGCAATCTTATTTGCGTTTTCTACAAAATTGCATCGAAAAGAAATCACCAAGTCTGCATGCTAGCGCGAGCTTTCTTATTTCAAATTTCTTTCTTTCAACTCTTTTTCCAACTCTTTAATCTTAAGCTTATTTTTAGCTGCTATAGGTAGATAAACCAAGGGAAGAAAGGTTAATAAGCCCAAGTCATTTTTAACCGTGCTGTAAATTGCAATTCCAATCAAAATACCAAAGATTACTGGATCGTAAAGCTTAGTGGATTTCATTCTTTTTACTTCCTGTAACAATTCTTCGTTTGTTAATTCTGTTGTAATTTTTTTGTTCACTGTTGTTCTATTAGTAGTTCAATTTTATGCCTAAGATTTTTATTGTGTTTGCAGAACCCGAGCTAAAAGCTCGCGCTCAATGTCATTAAGTTAAGCCTTTTTCACAATGCATTTCTTTGATTTTTAGTCACCTTGGGGACTGCTCTATTTCGATATTTATCTTTATGTCTTTCAA
>JADGFH010000315.1 GCA_016743925.1 Labilibaculum sp. | reverse complement strand
AAACATTATATCACCAATCAAAAGCCCTTGGTTGCACAAAAGTATACAGCGCTTCCCTTAGGAGCAATTAAACCAAAAGGCATGCTTTTAAAGATGTTAGAAATTCAGCGTGATGGATTGACTGGCAATATTGACAGTATTTATAGTGTAGTTTGTGGAGATAACAATGGTTGGCTTGGAGGTACTGGCGATGGCTGGGAACGCGGTCCTTATTGGTTGGATGGATTGGTGCCACTAGCTTATATTTTGGATGATGATAAGCTAAAAGAAAAAGCTCAGGTTTGGATTGAATGGAGTATAAATAACCAATTGGCTAATGGAAATTTTGGTCCTCAACCGCTACCCAAAGGATATGAGAAAATTGAAGGCACGCAGCAAGGTAAGCGAGAAGACTGGTGGCCAAAGATGGTTATGCTAAAAGTAATGCAACAATACTATACAGCTACAAAAGATGAGCGTGTCGTTAAATTGATGACGAACTATTTTCAGTATATGCTGAAAGAACTTCCATCACGACCATTGGGGCATTATACTTTTTGGGGTAATCGAAGAGGAGCTGACAACCTTGCGGTTGTTTATTGGTTGTATAATATTACCAATGATAAATTCTTGTTGGATCTAGGAGAATTAATGTATAAACAAACCTACCATTGGGAACGTGTATTCACTGATAATACAATTAGAAGTTTAAGTCCACTGCCGAATTTACACTGTGTAAATGTTGCTCAGGGAATAAAAGCTCCTGCAATATACTACCAGCAAAACCCCAATAATGATTATCTGAAATCAGTTAAGGAAGGTCTATTGGCATTGAAAGAATCGCATGGTTTTGTAAATGGGATGTACGGAGGTGATGAGCGCCTCCATGGTAATAATCCAACACAAGGGTCTGAATTTTGTTCTGCAACAGAAATGATGTTCTCCTTTGAAAGTATTTTACCAATTACTGGTGATACTTATTATGCCGACTATTTGGAGAAAATTGCTTATAACGTACTTCCAACGCAGCATAACGATGACTATACAGGAAAGCAATACTTTCAACAGGCAAATCAGGTGCAGATATCGGATGAATCACGAAACTTTTTTAACGACCACAATGGACGATTGGTTTATGGAACTACATCAGGATATCCATGTTGTTTGACTAACATGCATCAAGGATGGCCCAAGTTTGTACAGAATCTTTGGTATGCAACACCAGATAATGGATTGGCAGCAATTGTTTATGGAGCATCCGAAGTAAAAGCAAAAGTTGCGGATGGTCAAGAGGTATCGTTCTCGGAAAAAAGCAACTATCCTTTTTCTGATAAAATAGAGTTTGTTTATAATACAGATGCTAAAATTACTTTCCCACTTCATCTCAGAATTCCGGGATGGTGTGAAAATCCGGAACTAACAATTAATGGAGAAAAAGTGATAGTTTCTAAAGAACAGAATGTTGTTATTCTTAATCGGAACTGGAATAAAAACGATAAGGTTGAATTGAAACTTCCAATGAAGGTTAAGCTATCAAGATGGTACGAAGCTTCTATTGGTGTTGAAAGAGGTCCATTGGTTTATGCCTTAAAGGTTAAAGAAAACTGGGTGCAGGTGAAAAAGGATAAAGGATTTATCGGTAAAAGAGGATATGAAGATCCTTTCTGGGAAGTTTATCCGGAATCAAACTGGAACTATGCACTACCCAATAAAATTTCAGCAAAAGAATTTCAGGTTGAAGAAAGAAATAGGTGTGGTGATATGCCATGGAATATTGAACATGCACCAATTAGCTTAAAAGTGAATGCCAAGCGAATTGACGAATGGGTAATTGAAAATGCTTCTGCTGGGAGAATTCTTGGGCCAACGCAACCAACACGTTACCCAAATGCGCCTGAAGAGGAAATTGAATTGATTCCTTATGGGTGTACAACTTTAAGAATTTCTCAATTCCCAGCGTGGTAAAATAAATTAGATAAATAAACTATTGTTTATTAATAACGATGGCTATCTGTAGATGTCGACTATAACAAATAGTAATTGAAATAAGTATGAAAAATCATCTGCCAATTCTACTCAATGTTAATAATTAAGTGGATTATTAAAATGGAAATACCCAGATGGTTATCCATCTGGGTATTGGTGCTTATAAACTATAACGAGAAATTAATTAAACCATACATTATGAAAATAATTCTATCATTTTTTATCTTATTAGTTGTTAGTAGCAATCTTCTTGCACAGAATACTTGGAGACTCAAGAATGAGAAACTTGTCAGTAAGTGGGCAAAAGAAATTACGCCCAAAAATGTTTTGCAAGAATATCCACGCCCTCAGTTTATCCGCGAACAGTGGTTGAACCTAAATGGACTTTGGGATTATGCTATTGTTAATAATGAACTTGAGAGCCCTGGTAATTATCAAGGTGAAATTCTTGTTCCATTTGCTGTAGAATCAGCATTATCTGGAGTTGCAAGAAAACTTACAGATAAACAATCGTTATGGTACAAGCGTAGCTTTAAAATACCTGGAAACTGGAAAGGTAAAGATATTCATTTAAATTTTGGAGCTGTTGATTGGGAAGCAACAGTTTTTGTAAATGGTATTCAAGTGGGAACTCATCAAGGTGGTTTCGATCCATTTTCATTTGATATTTCTCATGCATTAACAACATCTGGCGAACAAGAATTGGTAGTTTCTGTTTGGGATCCAGCCAGTGAAGGTACGCAGCCCCGTGGTAAGCAGGTCACTAAGCCTAATGGAATATGGTATACACCGGTATCAGGAATATGGCAGACTGTTTGGTTGGAACCAGTAGCAAAGCAAGCAATTAATTCTCTAAAGATTACACCTGATGTTGATAAAAAGGAAGTGATGTTTTGGGTTGATGCAAAAAGACAGAATACCGATGGATTTGTGGTCGATGTTCAGGTTTTTGATGGAAATAAATTGATAACAAGCATAGCTGGTAAATTAAATGAAAAACTAGTATTACCAATTGATTCCCAAAAGTTATGGTCGCCTGATCATCCATTTTTATACGATTTAAAAGTAGTACTTAACTACAAAGGTAAAAAAGTGGATGAGGTTAAGAGCTATTTTGCTATGCGTAAAATTAGTGTTGGTATTGGCAATGATGGACATAAACGGTTATGTCTGAACAATAAACCACTTTTTCAGTTGGGAACACTTGATCAGGGTTGGTGGCCAGGTGGCTTGTATACTGCCCCTTCTGATCAGGCCTTGAAATATGATATTGAAGTCACTAAAAATAGTGGGTTTAATATGATTCGTAAGCATGTAAAGGTTGAATCTGCACGTTGGTATTATCATTGTGATAAAATAGGGATGTTGGTTTGGCAAGACATGCCAAGTGGCGATATTAGTGCAGACTGGCGTGGTCCATCAGGTTATGATGGTCGTGAAATGAATCGTTCAGCACAATCCGCACATCAGTTTAAAAAAGAATGGAAAGAAATAATGGATGATTTTTACCATTTTCCATCAATTGTAATGTGGGTTCCATTTAATGAAGCATGGGGCCAATTTAATACCGTTGAAGTTATTAATTGGACCATGAATTACGATCCGTCAAGATTGGTAAATGGCCCGAGTGGAGGTAATTTTTTTCCTGCAGGTCACACCGTAGATCAACATCAATATCCCGGTCCTGGAATACCCGATTTGAATGCACATGCGCCGAATATTACAGAAGGACGTGTGCTTGTACTTGGAGAATTTGGCGGATTAGGTTTACCCATAAAAGACCATTTATGGCAAAAGGATAAAAATTGGGGATATCGCAATTACGGTGATCAAAAGCAATTAGTAGAATCATACAAAAAATTAATTGATAAAATCCCAGCACTTATAAAAAAAGGTTTGGCAGCGGCCATTTATACGCAAACTACCGATGTCGAAGGTGAGGTAAATGGTTTAATGACTTATGATCGTGAAGTTATTAAAATGGACGAGGAAAAAGTAAATAATATTAATAAACAGGTTTTTGCACCTACAAAATAAATGACAAAAATATATCAATGTTTTGGCTCTTTTTAATGGTTTATTGACATGTTTTATTTCTGATGATTTGGTAAATTGAGTCATGTATGAGGGATTTTCTATACTACATTTAAGAAGGAGATGGAATATGCACTTGTGGCTCTATCTTTTTTAAAAATGGAAGTATTAAAAGAGGAGATAATTATATTGTTTATTTTGATAAATATGCTAATGGAAGAATGGGAGCAGTAGAATCTACCGATTTAAAAAACTGGAAGGATATTTCGAATAAAATATCGTTTACAGGAGGAGTTCGACATGGTACTGTGTTTAAAGTACCTCATAAATTGGCCAAAAAATTAATTCAAAAATATAAATAGGCTATAATTAAAAGCTGTTTTATAGATTGTTATATGAGTTAAGTGAAGAATTTGAAAGTTAAGTTAAAAAATATTGAACATAGAGATGAAAAAAATAATCATACTAATTTTATGTGTATTCACAATTAATGGTGTTGTTGTTGCACAACGTTGGAGTGAAAAGAAAGTAAACAAGTGGTATAAAAAACAAGGATGGTTGGTGGGAGCCAATTTTGTGCCTTCGTCTGCAATCAATCAGCTGGAAATGTGGCAGGCAGAATCTTTCGACCCAAAAACTATCGATCGTGAATTGCAATGGGCAGAAGACATCGGGATGAATACGATGCGTGTTTTTTTACATCACCTTTTATGGAAACAAGATCCAACTGGCCTTATTAATAGAATTGAAAAATATCTGGAAATTTCAGATAAACATGGCATAAAAACGATGTTTGTTTTACTCGATGATGTATGGCATCCATACCCAAAATTAGGTAAACAACCCGAACCAACTCCGCATGTTCATAATCCAGGATGGGTGCAAAGTCCCGGGCACGATGTTTTAATTGATGCTGATAAATGTGATGCGCTTGAATCTTACATTAAAGGAATTATATCACGTTTTAAAAACGACAAAAGAGTTGTTATTTGGGATATTTATAATGAACCAGGAAATACCAATGGGAGCAGTTATGGGAAGTTAGAGCCTAAACATAAAGCGAAATATTCTTTAGATTTACTTAAGAAGGTATATACTTGGGCACGAGAGGTGAAACCATCACAGCCAATTAGTATGGAGGTTTGGACGTCAATAGATAAAAGTAAGTATGATATGAGTGCTATAGATCGTTTTGCATTTGATAATTCAGACGTTATTAATTTTCATTGTTATGCCAATGCAGAACGAACTCGTAAATGCGTTGAGCGCCTTGCAACATCAAATCGTCCGTTAATCTGTACTGAATATATGGCGCGTAAAGTAGGATCAACGTTTCAGGAAATTCTCCCTATTTTCAAAGAATACAACGTAGCTGCGTATAACTGGGGTTTTGTGTCAGGTAAGTCGCAAACCATATATCCTTGGGATTCATGGAGTAAAAAATACACTGGCGAACCTGAATTATGGTTTCATGATATCTTTCGTAAAGATGGAACACCATATATTAAAGGAGAAACTAAATATATCAGCGAAAAATTAAAAAGATAGAAACCATTCAACTTAATTTGAAATACTTTACATGAATAAAATTCTATTATTCTTAATATTGGTTTGTTTAAATGTTTTTTTAATTCAACAAACTAAGGCTAAAACTAATAAAAGGATAAAATATATTCAGCCTACTTAATGCCATACTTCAAAGGTAAAAGTGAGAAATTGTTTTTTGCTTGTAGCTATGATGCAAAAAACTGGACGGCATTAAATAATAATCAACCAGTATTTGATGCACATGCACGTTTACGGGATCCTTTTATAAATAGGGTAAATTTCATATGGTACATACCAAAGGCTGGGATAATCCAACTATTTATGATAAGGAATCTAAAGATTTAATAAATTGGAAAGTCGGCCCCATCAATGTTGTCGATTCAACCAAAGTTAGGGCCTGGGCACCAGAGTTTTTTATAGTGAAGAGGAAAAACTGTATTATGTGTATTGGGCTTCATTAAATGGCGATCACATTGCTATGTATTATACAAAAACTAAAAAGATCTTACTCCAGAAAGTTCTTCGGTGTATTACGATATTGGTGTTCATGTTATCGACCTTACAATTGTGAAAGCTAAAGATGCCTATTATGCATTTCATAAAACAGGAGAAGTGGAGAATAAATTTGGGAATAGGATGATGGTTTCACCAACACTTAATCCTACAAATCCTGAGTTTACTTTCGGCATAAATGGATATGGCGAAGATATGCTTCCTAATCAGACTAAACCAACGGAAGGCCCAGAAATAATTAAGCTTATTGAAGAAGAAAAATGGTATGTTTATGGCGATCCTTTCGACAGTGCACTAGAAGCATGGGAAACGACTGATTTTAAAATATTCTCAAAAATGAAAGTTAGTACACCATTAGATTCTAAACATTGTAGTTTCATACCGATCACCAAAACAGAATTGGATCTTTTGTTAAAATCTTACCCTCCAAAAAAATAAAAAAAAACATTCAAAATTATAAAGTAAAGACTATCCTCATTGGGTGGTCTTTCTTTTTATCTGAGAAATAATATTGTCTTTTTCTCTTTCGCCAAGATATTTTTGTAAAAAATAGAAGCAATGAAAACATAATTTTATATGGGTTTTATTTTGCGTATGTATAAATGGAGAAAAGGTGAATATTGTAAAGTATTTTTAATAAATTATCTGGTATTCTAGGGCTAAATGATCTACTCAAATGGAAAATTAATGATCTTAGTACAGGTGAAAAG
>JADGFH010000314.1 GCA_016743925.1 Labilibaculum sp. | reverse complement strand
ATATAAGGACTGGCCTAAATTTGGTGAAGCAGAAGAAGGTTTAATCTTGCTTCAGGACCATGGAGATGAAGTTCATTTTAAGAACGTTAAAATTAAAGAATTGTAAAACAATTTTTGGATTAGAGACTGAAAACGATTTGGTCTCTAATCTATAATAATCTATGAGAAAGGTTTCAAGATAATTAGATGTTTAAAAACCTTGAAGCTTGAATTTTAATACATTTTGTAATGTCTTCGGTAAACCTATACAACAATACAATTGCAGCTATGAATTCACGACTGGATGTTGTGCTTTGGTGTAAAAATCAAAGTACATCTTTGGATGCCGTGTTTTTGCAAATTGAAAATGTTGTTAAGGAATTAGAGTTGGTGTTAAGCATGTATAACTGTGATGCGGAACTGTATCAACTTAACGAAAATGCATTTAAAGAGCCTTTTAGAGTAAGTGTAAAACTATTTGAAATTGTCGAAAAATGTATTGATTTTCATAGTAAAACAAACGGTTGTTTTAATGTTGGATACAAAGCTTCAGGAATCTTAAAACTTGTATTAGCCGAGCAATTACTTTTAAATAAAGATGAATTAACGATTGAATATACTGCAAAAGAAGTTCAGCTCGATTTTGGTGGAATAGGCAAAGGAATTGCTTTATGCGAAATTGCAGCATTATTAAAGGAATTTGATGTTTCCAATGCTTTTATAAGTTTTGGAGGAAGTTCAATAATTACACGTGGTCGACATCCTTATGGTGATTTTTGGCCGTTGGCATTGGAAGACGGTCGAAATACCACACTAAAGTTAAATGATAGTGCATTGTCCATAAGTGGATTTCATCAACAAAATGGAAAAACACAAACGCATATAATAGATCCACAAACTGGAGAATTAAAGCACAGACTAAAACTGGTTGAGGTAAAAATGAATTGTCCGATAGAGGCAGAAGTACTATCGACTGCAATCTTGGTTGCTACAGAAAGTGAGCATCAGCAAATAATAAATGCTTTTAATCCAGAACTGTGTGTTTGTATTCCACTGTGAGGTGATATTTATAATATTTTAAATTAATAAATTATAATGGGAGATAATAGGCGAGATTTTTTAAAGAAAATGGGCATAGCAGGAGCAGGTATGGCGATGATGTCGAGTCCATTTATGCAAACGATAGCTGCACAAGGAAATGAAAAGAGCATTCGCGTAGGTGTCATTGGTACTGGCGGGCGTGGACGTTATCTGTTGGAGCATTTATTAAGACTTCAAAAAGATGAGAAATTTGAGATTGTGGCTATTTGCGATAATTATGAACCAAGTTTAACTGCAGCTCTTAACCTATCTCTAAAGTATAAAGTTAAGCCACAAACCTATGTCGACTATGTAAAATTAATAAACGACAATAGTTTAGATGGTGTTATAATTGCAACCCCTTTGCATCAACACGCACACATTGCTATTGATTGTATGAAGGCGGGTATTCATGTGCTTTGTGAAAAATCGATGGCTCGAAAATTGGATGATGTGAAAGCCATGCACGATGCACATCTTAATTCGGGTAGTATTTTGCTGATTGGACATCAACGTATGTTTAGCAATAAATACCAGAATGCAATGCAACGGATACATGATGGTGAACTTGGTCAGATTGGACAAATGCATGCGCACTGGCATAGAGCAAATGACTGGCGTCGTGCTGTACCTAAAGGGAAACCAGAATTAGAGCGTCAAATAAACTGGCGATTATATAAAGAATATTCGGCAGGTTTGTTAACCGAGTTAATGTCTCACCAAATACAAGTAGCGAATTGGGCTATGCAAAAAATACCGGTATCGGTAATGGGAACAGGTAGTATTCGATATTGGAAAGATGGGCGAGAGGTAAATGATAATTTAGCCGCAATCTTTTCGTACGATGACGGAACTAAGTTCACATACGATACGCAAACCATTAATAAAAAATATGGTTGCGAGGAAGAAATAATGGGCGATAAAGGAAGTTTCGAATTGGAAACGAATAAATATTATTCTACAACACCAGCAAAGCCGAAAGCTGCACCCGGAATTGCCCAATTGGTTGGTGATATTCAAAAAGGATTATTCGAAACTGTACCTGTAGGTGGACCAAGTTGGGCGCCCGAAGATGCACAAAAATACAAAGGTGAATCGATCTATGAAGGTCAAAAAGGAGATGGTTCTCGAGAGGAAGTACTAGGCTTTATCCGATTTATTAAACAAGGAAAGTGTCCTGAGTGGATGACCTCAGAAGGTTATTATGCCAGTATATGGACTTTGCTTACAGAGCAAGCAATTGATAGTGGCCAAATGGTTACGATGCCTGAGACGTATAGAATTTAATACTTGTTTTTACGAGTTTTTAAATTCAAACGATCTTTTTGTCTAAAAATTAAGAATATAGTGATATGAACGATATAATATTAAAAGGAGCATCATTAAAACGAGAACTAAGCATTTTATTCATCTCCTTTCTTGTTGCTTTTGGAGTAAATGTTTATGCCATAATCGTATATAATACCGGTTGGGGAGAGATATTTACAGCTTTAGGCTTTGTAGCAATTTTAACCGTAATCTTCTATGTTGTTGTTGCAATAGTGAGATTACTGATTAAGGGAATTAAAACGATAGTGAAGGGCAAAGTTAAATAATACAAGTTTGCGAAAAAATTTAGTGTTGAATCACCTTTATTATAAAATAAATCATATGAATTATCTAAAAAAAATCTTACCAATTGCTGTTATCGCAATTTTAATTTTGAATGCGTGCAGTAGTAAAAACGAACAGGTACCGTGGGTATCACTATTTGATGGACAGAGCCTAGATGGCTGGAATAAGAAAAATGGTGAAGCTACCTATTTTGTGGAGAATGATGCCATTGTAGGTAAATCCACTATCAATACGCCTAATACTTTTTTGTGTACAAACGAGTTATACACGGATTATATTTTTGAGTTAGATTTTAAAGTTGATGGTGATTTAAATTCAGGAATACAATTCAGAAGTAATAGCTTCTCTGATCATAACGAAGGTCGTGTTCATGGATATCAATGCGAAATTGACCCAAGTCCTCGTAGTTGGACAGCTGGCATATATGATGAAGGCCGTCGTGGTTGGTTAAATCCTCTCGATGGAAATCCATTAGCCAGATCTGCTTATAAACATAAGGAGTGGAACAATGTTCGTATTGAAGCAATGGGAGATACGATTAAAACTTTTCTTAATGGAATTATCGCTTCACATTTAATTGATAATAAAACGGCAGAAGGATTCTTTGGTTTACAAGTACACGGAATTGGAAATGATAAAGCAAAAGAAGGTCTTACTGTGAGTTGGAAAAACATTCGAATCATAACTGATAATCCGAGAAAATACGCTACCAAAGCAGAAATACCTGCAATGAAAAGTAAAAAAGACTAAGCTAAAATATTTAAATTTTATTGATATGGAAAAATCAAATAATGCTAAAAAAAGTCGTCGTGACTTTATAAAGAAAAGTGCTTTAACGCTTGGTGCGCTAACAGTAATACCTAGTCAATTTATTTTTGCGAAGAAAGAATTGGTAGATAGTCATGGTAATTTGCTACGTTCAGCATCTGTTTTGCCAAGTGATAAAATAAATATGGCATTTTGCGGTATTGGTAATAGAGGCGGGGGAATTCTCCGAGACTTTATGAGTACTGGTATGGTTAATAATGTAGCCATGTGCGATGTTGATATGGGGGCAAAACACACGCTTCGAAATTTGAAAGATTATCCAAAGCAACCAAGATTTCAAGATTTTCGTGTAATGTTCGAAAAAATGGGTGATCAAATAGATGCTGTATGTATTGGTACACCTGATTTTTCTCACTTTCCTATTACCATGTTAGCCATGTCATTAGGAATACATGTTTATGTTGAAAAGCCATTGGCACGAACTTTTCAAGAATCAGAATTAATGATGTTGGCTGCTAGAAAATACAATGTAGCTACCCAAATGGGTAATCAAGGACATTCAGAGGCTAACTATTTTCAATTTAAGACATGGGTTGAATCTGGAATCATTAAAGATGTAACGAAAATGACTGCTCACATGAATGGTCGTAGACGTTGGCATGGTTGGGATACTAACATGACTCGTTTCCCTAAAGGAATGGAACTGCCTAAAACACTAGATTGGGATACATGGTTGATGACTGCACGACATCACAATTATAATAAAGATTTTATTAATGGTCAGTGGCGTTGTTGGTATGATTTCGGAATGGGAGCTTTGGGTGACTGGGGTGCACATATCATGGATACGGCTCATCAGTTTTTAGATTTAGGTTTACCTACCGAAGTTGATCCGGTTAAGATAGATGGACACAATCCTTTATTTTTCCCACAAGCTTCAACTATTGATTTCAAATTTCCAAAGCGTGAAAGCATGCCACCTATGGTTATTTCGTGGTACGATGGTATGGATAATGTACCTGATGTGCCAGAAAATTATGGTGTATCGGAGTTAGATCCAAACATTCCGGCTGCTAGTAATGGTAAAATTAAGCCTAGTAAGCTTAATCCAGGGAAAATTATTTATGGTAAAGATTTAACTTTCAAAGGTGGATCACACGGAAGTACCTTATCTATTTTACCATCGGAAGCATCAAAAGCTATTGAATCAAGCTTACCAGAAATACCTAAAAGTACTTCAAACCATTTTCAAAATTTTGTGCTTGGATGTAGAGGTGAGGAGGAATGTCGTTCAAACTTCGATGTTTCAGCACCTTTAAGTCAAGTGTTTAATTTGGGTACTATTGCTCAACGTTTAAATACGAAAATTGAATTTGATAGAGATACTAAAACAATTACCAATAATTCTTATGCAAATCAATTGTTAGCTGGAGCACCACCACGTAAAGAGTGGGAGCAGTTTTACAAATTATAAGATATTAATTATAGCCGTGTGGTGGAATTTAGCCATCACACGGATATTCTAATATCCTGATTTTGATGAACGATCAACTACAATTTGGTAATACCATTGATATTTCAACTAGTAATGGTTTGTAGTCGTTTGTTTTTGGTGAAATGACAAACAATTAGGCTTTGATATTTCATGGTTTCCTTTTGTTAGGTTTCCATGAATGATATTTTTGCTCCAATTTAATATTGAACCACCGAGCACACAAATTTGCACAGAGAAAAGAAAGATCATTTTGCTCCTGTAGATTTGTAATTTGCAGGTAATGAGATTAGGAATTTGCAAATTTCCAACTCCAGAATATTTTTCTTGCTTTTCTAAAACACCCCTCTGTCTATCGACATCTCCCCTGAAAAGGAGAGAAAGTACCAAATAGACTTTTTGATAACTGTTTACTGATAACTGTTATCTGATCACTGTTTATTGTTCTTTATAAATTGCGCAATTGCTTGGTAAACTTCTTCCGCATTTGCCGTGGTCATTAACACATTTCGAAGTGCCGATGCACCTTTAAATTCATTGGTATATATTTTGAAAAACCTTCTGAGAATGGCAAAATTCTTGTCTCGTCCCCAAGTAGTTTCAAATACGCGAGTGTGCTCTTGTAAAAGGGCTAGTTTTTCTTCTGTACTAATTTCCATCTTATCGGGAGAAAAGAACCAAGGATTCTTGAAAATACCACGACCTACCATTACACCATCAACACCGTATTGTTTTACTTTTCGAAGTCCATCTTCGTAGGATTCTACATCGCCATTGCCAATAATTTTGATTTGCGGAGCCAGTTCGTTTCTTAGTTGTACACCTTTGGCGATCTCATCCCAATCGGCTAGTCCGTCGGACATTTGTTTTTGAATGCGTCCGTGAATGGTTAGGGCATCAATTGGCATGCTTAACAAATGAGATATCCACGATTCGGTAACCACTTTTTTAAAACCGATGCGGGTTTTTACACTAAGCGGTAAGTTTGTAGCTTCTTTAGTTGCCAGAATAATTTCTTTGGCCAAATCGGGCTGGGCAATTAGAGCTGAACAACAGCCGTTCTTCACTACATTCTTTACCGGACAGCCCATGTTGATATCAATACCGTCAAAATGGGTTTCTTGTGTTATGTACTGAGCGGTTTTGTAGTATTTCTCAGGATCTTTCCCCCATATTTGGGCGATCAATTTCACATTTTTTTGCTTTAGTAATTCTTTTTCAGAATCGTTAATTCTTAAGCGGTGCTTCACTTTATCGTGTCCTACAGGATGTGTCATTCCCTCTACCGAAGTAAATTCGGAAAACAGGAGGTTCAACTTCCCATCTTGCATTGTTTTTAATACGATTTCTCGGAAAGAGGTATCGGTTACATCTTCCATTGGAGCCAGCGAAAAGTTCGGGCCTTGTATGTTGTGCCAAAAATTCATTCTTCAGTTATTAGTTATCAGAGTTGTCAATATTCGAAATGCCTGACAGTATTTTTATTTACCTCAAAACCCTATAAGGATCATTTTAGCAGTAATCAAATACAGATCTTGTATATTCACTACTTTACGGAGATTTATGAGGGTAATTATTATTTCATCATTCTTAAATTTATAATTTCGAAAGTTTTGGTCTGATTCTTTGTCGGTAAATCTGACTTTTGCTGTATTTGTCGTGAAACTTTGATCGCAATTGCATACATTCCTCTAATGGTAGGTGGATAATCTCATTGCACTCGTCGGTGCAGCAGCCTTGGTAATGATCTCGACATGGGTATGTTCAAAACTTTGTGTCACTGGCTATTTACCTGTTAATAACTATAATAATTACTCAAACTCAACTTCTAAAAGCTCTTAAGATAAGCTTTAA
>JADGFH010001088.1 GCA_016743925.1 Labilibaculum sp. | reverse complement strand
AATTAATGCTACTATTAAGACTGTTATAATTCTTTTTGTCATTTTTTTAAACCTCCTATTTTCATTTTTCTATGTATTTCTTATAAAGTTTTTTTAATTCTGATATAAGAACCCATTTAAAAAAATGAGTTGCTATGATTATTAATTACCATCAGTATAAAACACAATCGTTTGACTAAGATCAGTAGCCGTTTAATTCAATAATTTTGTTAGTATGAAGCAGACTCAAATATACAATTTCTGCTCATTACGAATCTAATAACGAGGCTATTTTTTGTGGGTAATTTTTATAGTACTTAAATATTAATAAGGTTTGGCCATACGTGGCTCTTTTAACCAGTTTTGCATTGCACTTGCTAATTCACTTGTAATCTCAGGATATTGTTTTATTAAGTTCCAGCGCTCATAAGGGTCGTGCTCCAAATTAAACAACTCTACGGGTTCGCCCTCTTTAGTTAGTAATTTCCAATTGCCTTTACGAACCACTTCGGTGGCTACTGGCTCTGGTCGCTTGTCAACTGTAACGCCGTAATTTCCATTTCCTTTGTATAATTCAATTTGCCAAAACACGTAATCTCTTTTCACTTCTAAAGAATTGTTTTGAAGATAAGGAAGTATGTTTTGTCCATCGAGGTTTAAATCTTTAGTGCACTCTACATTAGCCGCAGCGCAAAATGTTGGAAAAAAATCGTTGGTATGCAACAATTGATTGCTTTCTTTTCCTGCTGCAATTTTTCCAGGCCACCAAGCAATTGCCGGTACGCGAATACCTCCTTCATGAAAATCTAGTTTACGACCTTTTAAGGCTCCCGGACTTCCCTGATATGCTGGTCCGTTGTCGCTTGTAAAAATTACAAGTGTATTCTCATCAATGCCGAGTTCTTTCAATTTATCGATAATTCGCCCCACACTGTAATCGAGGTGGGTAACCATTGAACGGTATAACAAATCGTCGCCTTTGGCTTTTTGCTTGTATGGATTTAGCGAAACATCTGGAGCAGGCTCATAAGGGGCATGTGGTGTGTCGAACCAAAGGTTTAAAAAGAAAGGATTATCATCGTTTTTATTCTCTTCGATAAACTGAATTGCTTCGTTAGTTTTAATATCTGTCCAATGTCCTTCAATTGGTTCAATTCTTTTCTCATCTCGCACTAGGTATTTGCCGCCTTCTCGGTACAGGTACTTTTCGATCATTGCAGGGCGACGATATAGTGGATCTTCCAACATTGCCAAATAATGGTCGAAACCATGTTCTATTGGCCCTGGCATGTTGTTGGTGCGGTCGTTAACATGTATTTCATTCAAACCTCCAAGATGCCATTTACCTACGTGCTTCGATATATACCCAGCCTGTTTTAACATTTTAGGAATGGTGGGAACATCAGCTTGCAAAAACATTTCCTCATCGTTAAAATGTTTGGTAACGTTAAATCTTAGTGGATATTTTCCGGTCATAACGCTCACTCGAGTTGGCGTACAAACTGCCGAACCTGCATAAAACTGATTAAACATCAACCCTTCGGTTGCCATTTTATCGAGGTTTGGAGTTTGTTGCCGAACGCTTCCGTAACAACTTAGGTCGCCGTAACCAAGGTCATCGGCTAATATCAAAATAATATTAGTTTTTTGTTGAGCTTTTATTGCACTGCACCGAACAGTTACAATTGCCATGCAAGAAAGTATTGCAATGCTTAGTAGTTTTCTTTTGTTCACAGTAATATTTAGATGTAAATTCATTTATTCAAATTTATTTTTTACCACATTTCGCGACATTACCCAAGATTGCCTATCTGTCATTAAAATTGCTCACGTCTGTCT
>JADGFH010001087.1 GCA_016743925.1 Labilibaculum sp. | reverse complement strand
GCTTATAATTTACCTGATCCTTCAACAGAAAAATTTATATTCTAATCTTAATTCAACTTTATTAGTTTACCTCTAATTCATTCTTAGATGGTAGTTCAGGATAAGTTTTATGTGGTTCAAGCTGATACCAAAAAGCAACAGATGCAATATCACTTCTTTGAGGTAAGTAACGTCTTCCGCTTCTCCATCCTAAATCCTGAATCGTTACTTTTAAATCCTCTTCGAATCGAATTGGATCTGTAATGTGCCAACGATACATTCCAAATCGCTGATTAGCTTTATACGTACCATCGGGAATAATTACTTGATGTAAACCTGCATAGGGAGTAGAGTATTCTTTATATTTACCATTTCTATCGAAATTGTATGAACCACAGAAATAATCTTCAGCTCCGGTTCCACAAATGGTAGGAAACTTTTTATCTCCATCCATATAGAACTTAATTTCGCCTTCGCCCCACCAGCCATTATTATTTACTTGCCAAGCAATATAGGTTCCAACGTAATGTCCCTTTCCTTTTACACCATCAATAATAACGTAATCTTCTTTGTAAGGATTTGGATTTGTTCTACGAAATTGTGCGTGAAAATAAGCTGCATCTTCAGGAACTTCCGTTAAACAGTAATCTACCTGATAGTATAAGCGCATTGATTTTACATCAATGTTTTCCATGGTAATTTTGCACTTTTTACGAAATGGCATTTGCCAGTAACAGTTAAAAGCACTTCCAGGGTTAACACAAATTGGTAATGAGTTTAAATGAGCATACTCACCCCATCCCATTCCAAAAAAATCGCCTACTGGACATTCCACAGATGGTTCTTTTTCATCATCCCAATAAATTCTTAATATTGAATTACGCCATGTGCCAGTAGGCGTCATCCAAATATGCTGAATACAACCCGATTCATCTATCTCAGCAAGCGTAAAAGTTTGCCCAGATTCAATATTAATAAACGGATTTACTTTCCATCCCTGACCTAAATCACGAGCTTCGTGAGCAGCTGTACCTTCCTCTAAGGTGGCCATTCCACCTTTTCCCTTTTCTCCAGTAAAGTTTTCAGGACTTATAGAACGGGTTCTAGCATCTGATATCTTGTATAAATTACTTAAACTGTTGTTTAATCCATTAAATTTTTCTTGAGCTGTAAGCTGGCCCATGATTAGAACCAGCAATACAATTAAATAGTTTTTTTTCATAGTATTATAGTTTATTTTTTGATTTCAAAAAAGTCTATCATTCTGCCATCAAGATCATATTCTTTGTAGTAAGGCCTATTTCCTAAGGTCACTAATCCATATTGTAAAACAGTTATTCTAATTTTGGATGCACCTTAATTGTTCTATAACCATATACCGCTACAACAATGAAACAAACAAAAGGAAGAATAAATGAAAAATTTACTGCGGGCAACCATCCTATTGTTCCTTGATCTATTAAAGCACCTTGAATTGGAGGCATTAGAGCTCCACCTACAATTGCCATAATAAGTCCAGCTGCTCCTAATGTTACATCATCACCAAGCCCGTGTAAGGCAATACCATAAATAGTAGGAAACATTAAGGACATAAAAGCAGATGTAGCCACAAGACAATACAAACCAAACATACCTTCAACTAAAATAACCCCCGAAGTTGTCATTATACCACCTATTGCAAAAATGGTCAACATCAAGCGTGGATTAAGGTATTTCATTAAACCCGTACTGATAAATCGACTTGCAATAAACAAGGCCATCGCAACAATATTATAATTTTGCGCTGTAGACTTGCTTATACCTAAATTTTCTGCATACTGTATTATAAAGGTCCAACAAGTA
>JADGFH010000313.1 GCA_016743925.1 Labilibaculum sp. | reverse complement strand
GGCTCAGGAAGTGCTTCTTTTGAAATTATTCGCGATTTAGTTGAAAAACTAGTAATAATGACTACTCCAAACTGGCTTTTAACCAAATGTCAACCTATTGCCATTCGCAATGTAATTGATTTTTTAATTGGTGTACTTCATCACAAAGATTGCTTAAATAAAACCTTGGATATTGGTGGACCAGAAGTTCTTTCTTACAAGGAAATGTTATTGCAATATGCCGAAGTAAGAAAATTGAAGCGTTGGATTTATTGCCTTCCCATATTGACCCCTCGCCTTTCTTCCTATTGGTTGTATTTCATTACATCTACCTCCTATAATCTTGCAGTTAATTTAGTAAACAGCATGAAAATTGAAGTGATTTGCCGCCCAAATAATTTGGCTTCAAAACTTCAAATAAGACTGATGCCATACAAAGAATCCATAGAAAGAGCTACTGGAAAAATTAAGCAACAAATGGTAATTTCTTCTTGGAAAGATGCCCTAAGTAGTGGTATTCTTCCAAATGAAAAAATGAAATATGTTGAACCTCCCACCTATGGTTGTTATACCGATAATAAACATTTTAAGATTGATGAAAACACAGAAAGAATAGTTGATAATATTTGGGCATTGGGTGGTGATAGAGGGTGGTATTACGGAAATTGGCTTTGGAATTTAAGAGGCTTACTCGACAAACTTTTTGGTGGTGTTGGACTAAACAGGGGCCGAAGACATCCAACAGAAATTGAGATGGGCGATTCGCTGGATTTTTGGCGAGTTTTACTTGCTGATAAAGAAAATGGAAGGCTGCTTCTCTATGCCGAGATGGTATTGCCTGGAGAAGCTTGGCTAGAGTTTTCAATTGAAAAAGAAAAAGGTGAAAATTACATTTCACAAAAAGCAATATTTCGCCCAAAAGGAATTATGGGAAGATTATATTGGATTATGAGTTATCCGTTCCATCTTTTTATCTTTAGAGGGATGGTTAAGGGAATTATCAATTATAATAAAAATGAATAATAAATATAACAACTATACATATGAAGAAAAGAGTAACAGGAATTGGGGGCATCTTTTTCAAATCCGAAGACCCAAAGAAAACAAGAGAATGGTACAACAAGCATTTAGGAATTCAGTGTCCTGATGAATATGGTGGAATGTTTGAGTGGCAGAAAACCAGTAAGCCAGAAGAAACTGCCTACACAATTTGGAGTCCGTTCGAAGAAAAAACAGAATATTTTCAGCCATCGAAAAAGGATTTCATGTTTAATTACCGCGTTGAAAATCTTGTTGAACTGTTAAAAGTACTAAAAGAAGAAGGTGTTGAGATTGTTGGAGAAATGCAAGAATTTGAATACGGTAAATTTGGATGGATTCTTGATCCTGAAGGAAATAAAGTAGAGCTATGGGAACCAATTGAAGGTCCTTTTAGTGAAATGTACAAGGGAAAATCAACATCGGAATGATAATAGCCAAACCCATTGTAGAATTTTTAGCTCCTTTGAGTGTTGATGAGAAAAATCTTAATTACTCAATTGTTTGTTCCAAGTATCAGAACAAATGGGTATTTGTACGTCATCGTTTAAGAGAAACTTGGGAAATGCCAGCGGGTCATATCGAAGAAGGGGAATCCGCCCAAGCGGCAGCAAAAAGAGAACTCTACGAAGAAACTGGCGCCAAGGTATTTTCCTTACGAATGGTGTCTGATTACTCTTGCGATTGGCATGGAGAAATTAAATATGGTAGAATCTTTTTTGCAGACATACAACAATTAGGCCCCTTGCCTGAACTTGAAATTACTGAAATAAAACTATTTGAGGATTTACCCGAAAACCTAACTTATCCTGACATTCAAAATTTGATTTTTGAGCGAGTGTTAAGATCTTTAAACAATTCTATTTTTACACGTTAAAAACAATACAATGATGTCTCAAATCCACTTTCACGAAGATTTTTACATTCCAATTTTAAAAGGTAGTAAAACACAAACTGCACGAATAGATGAGCCAATTCCCGATTTGGGAAAAGGTGAAGCCATATTCGATGATGGAAGATCAATTCCTATTGTGATTAAGGCAGTATCACACAAAAGCCTAAATGAGATGAGTGACGAAGAGGTTAAGAAAGATGGTTTTCATACAAAAGGTGAATTGTGGTATGCCTTACTCACCTTCTATCCCAACCTAAAAGAATCAGATGAATTGATGCTAGTTGAATTTGAAATAATTCAAGAATAATCGTTTAGTTTTTAAATAAAATACAAACTGGAGAAGATGCTTTAATTTCATCAACGAAAGTCAATGTTCCAGTTTTTTCATCTCGCGAAAAGCAAACCAAGTTATTTGAATTCTGATTGGCGACAATCAAGAATTTCCCATCTGGCGATAGATTAAAATTACGAGGCCAATCACCTCTCGTTGATTCATGACCTACAAGTGACAATTCTGCCTTTTCTCCTACTTCAAAAATGACAATACTATTGTGTCCTCTATTGGATCCGTACAAGAACTTACCATCTTTTGAAATATGAATGTCTGCGGTATAAGATTTCTCTTTAAAATCAATCGGTAAAGTCGTAGTATTATCAATCAGCTTAAATTTTTCATCTTCTATTTGAAAGCTGCTGATGGTATTATCTAATTCATTAATTACAAAAGCATAATTTCCATTTGGATGAAAAGTCATGTGCCTTGGTCCTGCTCCATCTTTCAATTGAATTCTATCATTAAAATCTTCAACAAGTTTCTTTTTTTCTGTTTCTATTTTTGAAAACATCAATTCGTTAGTACCCAAATCAACTGCAACAATACGCTCTGAATTTGGCTGAAACCAAACGGAATGGGCATGTGCTTCATTTTGTTGATTTGTATATGTGCCCGATCCTACGTGTTGCTGCACATCCAATAATTCTGATAAGTTACCCTCGTTACTAACTTTCAAATATCCAACATTCCCACCTGAATAATTAGCTACTAATACTTCTCCTTTTTTGTTAGCTGCAACAAAGCAAGGATTTGCTCCACCACTTGCCTTTCGGCTTACTAGTTCCAACGAATCATTTAGCAAATACGACTCAAGAGTGCCCATATTATTATCTAAACTAACTTCATTAATAGCCAAGAGTGTGGTTTGATTGTTCGCAAAGGCAAGGAAAGAAGGATTTTTAGTTTCAGCAGCCAATCCAAGCATTTTCATTTTACCATCAGCATCCATTTCTAATTTGTAAATCCCTTTGGAATCTCCATTGGTATATGTGCCTAGATAAAAAGAATATTCAGATTGGCTTTGTGAATTTTGGCATGCAGAGAAAATAAAGACGGATAGTAATACTTTAAGAATAATATTCATGGAAAAACAATTAAGATAATAATGTTGAAAATAAAATGAAGCTTGAAGTTACAATAATATCAGAAATTACATAACAATAACTTTCTTCTTTTCTGTTTTCCAATGTATGGCATACGATCCAGCGTCTAAAATCAATAGCAATTCTATTGTCGGATGCTTTTGGATATAATATTTCCGCCCATTTTCCATACTTGCTACACTTAGGCCTTCAATAAGCAGCAATGCGAAAAAGAATCTGCCCTATGCCAAGTAGATTTAAATGATTGTATCTAAAATCCTCATCGTCTCGCTTATGGAATCACTCATTTTTACAGAAACAAGGGTGTTTGCGATTCAGAATTGTCCAATTAAAACTTATTTGTTAGCTTCTCTTTTGCCGTAAAGCAGACATTCAGCGCAAATAGCACTGATTCCGAAGAAGAATAGCTCAAAATAGCACTGATTTGGCTGATTCTGAATAGAAAAAGCACGATTTTGTCTTCGTTTCCCTATTATCTAGAACAGAAAGGCACACATTTCTCGTGAAATCGCTATTTTCAGTAGAAGAATAGACCAATAGGGTGCTGATATGATAAAATCGGAAGACGAATCGGTATGATTTAAGGCAAATTTTCACAAATCTGTAGCAGAATAGCTTAAATCAGCACTGCAATTGTGCTTTTCGGAAGACAAATCGGTCTAATGAATGAGAACAATCTTCTTTTTTACAGTTTTGCCCATATATTTTATTACTAAAAAATACAAACCTGCAGTTAATCCACTTAAATCCATATTTGTCCGGTTACCCGATTCTTGATGTTGAGACAACATACGACCATTTGAATCATAAATATTCACTTCAAATTCACTTACTCCATCGTCATCAATTTCAATTGTAAACTCTCCATTATTGGGATTCGGATATACCTTTACAAGGTCTGAGGTTTCTTCATCAGGATTGTCCGGATCTGGATCATCGGGATCAGGATCATCTGGATCATCTGGGTCGTCTGGGTCATCAGGATCGTCAGGATCATCTGGGTCAGGATCTGGATCTCCAGCAATTGTATCCTTAACAACAAGCACATGATTTCCACTCGAGAGGTCAACATTTAATTCTAAGATTCCTTTGGAATTAGAATCTCCTGTGCGCTTTAAAACCTCATCAACAAATACTCCAAACGTGGTATTACTCTTTAAATCGAGCGCGAAGACTTTAATTGTTCTATTACCTGGTAGTTCATTTACCGAATAAGTTACAGAAGCAGTATCCCCTTGTGCATGGAATAAATACAAGTTATTTTCCCAATCGACACCAATGGTAGATTCATTAGAAAACAATTCGCCACCGGCATTGGCAGGATTTGTATTATTCGCAATTTTAATGGTATGCAAAAATACCTGATTCTCTTTAACGGCGGTAGGTTCCACCTCTATACGCCAATATCCAGGATGTTCATTTTCTAAATCAATATTTTGATTGGGAGGATAATTTGTTCCATCTACCCAATATTCATATCCACTTCCGCCAATTAAAGTTGTTGATGTTAGTACAGGAAGCAGGGTTCGAATGGCAACACTCCCCTTTCCATTTGTGGTTTTATAATCTTTCCCGTTATAGGTAATAATGCGATTAGCAACTTGCGTATTGGTTAAATTTCCATTGATTGTAGGTCTGTTTACAAAATGATTAATGTACTTGGCTTTACGAACTCGCGAGCTTGTATTTAGCAAATGTAAATGATCCAAAACGATTACTCGATCTGGTTTGTGATACAACAAACGTCGTTCGAAACGATCCAATTTATTCGACTGATAAGAATCTGCTGCATCTGCCACTTGGTAGGAATAATTATCCGCGGAAGCGTAACGAATCCATTTTCCTCTTTTGTGTTCAGCAGAAAAAACATCATCTAAATTTTCCAATCGATCGGATTCTATTTGTCCCCCGTCATTGGAAACATTACGGCCTAAATTTCGATAACTTTCGGTTCCATCGTACACACAAATTGAATTGTGAGCGATTGTTCTAGTGTAGTAATTGTTATAATGAGAAGTTGCAAACGAATCGTAAAAACCCGCATCTACTATCAAAGGTTTATCCTTAATAATGGTAAAGGTATTGTTATCGCGATGCTCGTGATCTGCTCTTTTTGCTGGCGCATTATAGAACCAAAGCATGGTAGCATCCTCATTCCAAGATGTTCGACTTACCGATAATCCTGTTTTATCGGCCCAATAATTTAATGGTGGTTGCGGATGTGGCACTGTAGAAAGCGTAAAATCTTTATACATCAACTTGGCAAAAACCAAATTACTATTTCGAAGATATTGAGATTGATTGTAAACTTGAACAAGGTATTTGCTTCTGGCATCGTCGTATTCGGCAGCATGTCGATACATCACACGGTTTGCCTGATCTAATTTCACGATGGCATCGCCTAAATGAATACAAAAATTATCAGGTCGATAAAAATACCAATATTGATTGATGGATTCTTTTATCCAAGCTTGACTTTGGTAATAATCTCGATCGGTTCCGTATTTTATATCATCAAAAAGTTGGTATTGAGCAGGAAATCCAAACATTCCATAGGCAGCTCCCCAATTCCATGCTCCATCATCATCACGAAAGTGTGCAAATGCTGGAAGAATACCATTTTCCCACTTACCAAGCAAGGTAGTAAACCATGAATTTACCTGAGATCTCTGATTAGACGACAAACCATCGGCTCCATGCAGAGCAATTGCAGCACGCATAGTCATTACGCAATTGCGAATATTATGGCTGGACACATAACTGTTCCCAGATGAAGTTAGAATGTAATCTTCCATGAAAAACTCCAACATTCGATAAAACGACACGGCTAAATTCTGACGAAGAGTTGGATTGATATGATCGTAAGTCCAATCGAGAAGGATACCTCCATAGTCGCAATTATTTCTTAACAAGTTTTCTTGAGTATCGCCAGAATAATTGTTGAAGTTTATTCCATCTAGGTAGGTAATATATTCTCCAACAATAAATTCGCAACGATCTTTGGCCAAATCATCAGTCCCTAATTGTAGCAAAAAGGCAGTCATTTTAGATAAGACAAAAGCATCGGTACTATTCCAACTATAAGACCATTGACTTGGGTTTGATCCTGCCAAATAATGATCTGAATCGGTAATCCAATTATTGTCGTAAGTGTTCTTGAAAGA
This sequence comes from Labilibaculum sp., assembly GCA_016743925.1. Taxonomy (GTDB): domain Bacteria; phylum Bacteroidota; class Bacteroidia; order Bacteroidales; family Marinifilaceae; genus Labilibaculum. The sequence continues at coordinate 298 of JADGFH010000313.1, read as the reverse complement.
ACTGTAAGTATCTCCGCTATCACCACTCGAAATATTTGATTTCAACCAGTCAAATCTCTCCTTGCCCAATTCTATTCTTGGTCTATTGGTATTTACCTGAGCATAAACCTGAAAAGAAGAAATGGAAAAGAAGCTGAATAAAATAAGGGTTGATAAATATTTCATTTTCCCAGTCATAGTGTAATGAACCAAAAAAAAAAAAAAAATCGAATATTAAAATTCAAAATATTGCATTACCTACTTATTTAGAATAAGAAATAAGCCGTTGATAATAACTATAACGAAGAAAAGTGACCTC
>JADGFH010001086.1 GCA_016743925.1 Labilibaculum sp. | reverse complement strand
TGTTTTCGTGGTCTTTCCGGTAGCGTTTCATATCATCTTTCTAATATTGCATTATTGATGAAGAGGATAAACCCTCCCGGTAAAGGGGCTTGACACCCATTAAAAATCATTGTTTTTTATCCATTATCGGATACAATGAAAAACGGATATCAATATATTAACTGAAAATATTATTTGGGAAATATTTAAACTGGCGTGTGCTAAATGTTTAAAACTTTGGCAAATTGTTAATAACAAAAAAAAATATCTGATTAAGAATCAGATATTACATTTAATTTTATATTTTTTTATTCTCCGATCGAGTGATTGCCACGTTATATTGAGAAGATCTGCTGCCTTAGATTTATTATTGTTAGTTCGCTCTAATGCCTTCTTAATACAGTCGACTTCAACAAGTTCGAGATCTAAATTATCATCAACTGTAAAATTTATTTTCTTTTGCTCGTCTTTAGGATGAGAAAGTTGAAAATGAGATAAGCTTAAGCGGTTACTATCACAAATAATTACTGCGCGTTCAACCATATTCTTCAACTCTCTCACATTTCCAGGAAATTGATAAGCTAATAATCGTCTGATCGCCGCCCCATCAATTTCATTAATATTTTTCCCCATTACACGGTTAAAATATTTCACAAAATAATCAAGCAATAAAGGTATGTCCTCTTTACGCTCTCTTAACGGATCAATATGAATAACAAACGAACTAATTCGGTGATACAAATCCAATCTAAAACCTTTTTCTGTATGAAGTCCTTCAATATTCTGATTGGTTGCTGCAATAATTCTTGTATCGAAAGGAATTTCGACATTCGACCCTACTTTCATTATTTTTCGATCTTCCAAAACCCTCAAAAACTTTGTTTGAAGATTCAATTGCATGTCACCGATTTCATCTAAAAATAACGTTCCATTGTTGGCCGCTTCAAACCAACCTATTTTTGTATCGGAAGCTCCTGTAAATGCACCTTTTGTATGTCCAAAAAATTCACTTTCAAATAAAGATTCTGGAATAGCACTACAATTTACTGCATAAAAACAATTATCCTTACGATTACTTAGGTAATGAATTGCACGAGCTACTAATTCTTTTCCAGTACCACTCTCCCCAGTAATTAAGACAGAAGTGTTCTCAGCTTTTGCAACCTTACTAATTAAATTGATTAAATTTCTCATTTGTGGACTATCTCCAATAATTTCATAGCCCATTGCTTCATAAAATTCCTTCGTAATTATCGAATAATTCCTCTTTATTTCTATCAAGCTTTTATTTAAATGAATAAACTTTTTGGTTCTTTCAATCGCACTTTCGACTTCACTAAGTCTAAAGGGTTTTGTGAAAAAATCTAAAGCTCCTAGTCGCATAGCATGGATTACGGAATCCATTTCACTATAACCACTTATCATGATAACTTCAATTTCTGGAAAGTCTTCTTTTATCTTCTCTAAAACATCTAACCCACTCATTTCAGGTAGATTTACATCGACAATAGCGATATGAATATCATTTATTTCCATGATATTAAAAGCCTCGGAAGGGCTTCCTGCCTTATAAACCTTAAAATTAGGATCTATTAGAAATTCACTAAGCTCATCGCGAACCAATTTCTCATCATCTAAAATTAATATTCTAAGATTACTTATCGACACCATTTTTAGGATCTTTTACCAATGTTTAATTTTTATCGAAATTTACTTCCTTCTTACTACTTTCAAATTCGTAAGGTAAGATTAATGTCATTTCAGTATACTCGTCTTTTTTACTATTTACCAAAATTTGCCCATTCATTTTCTGTACAATTCCTTTACTAATATATAAGCCTAGACC
>JADGFH010000312.1 GCA_016743925.1 Labilibaculum sp. | reverse complement strand
AGCAAATTTAAAACTTATTATATTACTAGAATGGAAAAAAGTACTATTACATGAAATAGATTAAATGTAATTCTCCTTGCTACTTGTACCCTTTATATAGGTCTAAAATTTTCCACAATGGTTTATACTAATTTTTAATGGTATAAAAGTGATAAATGACCATTTGGTATATCCTTTATCCAATCATTATTATTGTTTAGGATAAAAAAAACTCTTCTTAAAAACAAAAGCCCTTACAGCATATAAAATACTGTAAAGACTATTTTTATTAATTCATATTTGACTGAATCAGTAATGCTACTTTAGCTCTAGTTTTTCGGTGTTCGAATAGTCTGTCCCTCTCACTGCTTCAAAACTAGCAATCATCTCATTCAACTTATCTTTGTTTAAATCGGCTAAATTATTTTTTTGCCCGATATCCTCTTTCAAATTATATAATTGATATTTTTTGGAGTTGCCTAATTCAATATTCACGAACTTACTTATTGCTTGTCCTTTATAAGGTGGAATCATGATCCAATCTCCTTTTCGAAAAGCTGTTTTGGTCGATGCTTCAATAACAAGCTCTTTTCTGTCAACATTTTTCTTCCCAATAAATACATCTAGTAAGTTCTCACTATCCATACCTTTTGTTTCGCTTCCCACTAATACAGATAGTGAAGAAAGTAAGTCTATTTGACAAACCAATGCATCTGATATTTTTGGCTCAATTTTGCCTTTCCAGTAAGTAATGAATGGCACACGTGTTCCTGCTTCAAATAAACTGTATTTACCGCCTCTTAATTCACCTGAAGGTGCGTGCTTGCCTATTTTCTCAACAGCATCATCATAGTAACCATCGTTTAGTACTGGACCATTATCACTTGTGAATACAATTAAGGTATTTTCTAACAATCCTTCTTCTTTTAAGGTATTCATAAATTCACCTATGCACCAATCTGCCTCTAAAATTACATCACCACGTGGCCCCATGCCTGATTTTCCTTCAAAACGAGGATGCGGGGTACGGGGAACATGAGGTTGTTGCATAGCATAATAAAGAAAAAACGGTTCGTTTTTATGTGCTTTTACATATTCCTGTGCTTTTCCAAGAAAATGATCGGCCATATCTATGTCACTCCATTTAGCAGCTACTCCACCTTTCATATACCCAATCCGTGGAATGCCATTTATTATGCTATTATTATGCCCATGGTGCCATTTCAAACTTAGTAATTCCGGATTTTCCTTACCGGTTGGCTCTCCTTCGAAATTCTGCTTATAGCTTATCTCAATAGGATCATTTGGATCTAGATTATCGACATAACCATTATTGATATAGACCGTTGGCACACGATCTTGTGTTGCTGCCATAATGTAGGCATCATTAAAACCAAGTTCATTAGGGCCTGGAGAAACTCGCTGGTTCCAATCTACATGACCATTTCCCAAACCAAGATGCCATTTTCCAACAATCCCGGTATGATAGCCTTGTGATTTTAGCATTTTTGGAATTGTCATCTGAGCAGTATCAATGATCAAAGGAGCAGTTCCCGGTAAAATTTTAGCATCTTTATTTCTCCAAGGATACACACCGGTAAGTAATCCATATCTGCTTGGAGTACAGGTAGATGACGTAGCATAACCATTAGTAAAACGAATACCTCCATTTGCCAATGCATCAATATTTGGTGTTACTAATTCTGTTGCTCCATAAGAACTTAGATCTCCATATCCCAAATCATCAAGATATATTATCACAATGTTTGGATTCTTTTCTGTTACTGTTTTCTGTTTATTCCCAGACTGGCATGCTGTAAACATCCCTATTACTATAGCCGGCAATAGTAGCTTAATGATTTTTCCCATTTTATTAGAAATTATTTAAATTTGATAGTTTAATGTGTTTTTGGGGTATTACTTCTTTCAAATATCTCATCGAATTTATTTTTCCACCAATTTACATACTGCTTACTAGTTGGAGCAAGTGGTAAGTTTTTTTTGGTTTTCCATATGGAATCCATTCTTGTCATCTGCTTAGTCCAATAATCAATCTCAGCCTGATCTTCAGGATAAGTTGCCGTATCATATTCTTTAATCCACTTGTTTAATTTTTGGCTCAACTCGTTTTTAACTAATGTAAAATCTTGATTCATGGCCAGATTGTTTATTTCGAAAGGATCTGACTCTAAATCATATAATTCTTCTGGTGGACGAGAATCAGCAAAAAATAACAATTGCACAGGTGTTAATTCCTTTTGTTCTTTAAGCATCTCCATTAAAGGTAACATTGGATACATATTACACTTGTAGGCATTGTATTGGGCGTAAGGTTTTTCCGAAAAAAAATTACGGATGTACTTATATTTTTTAGTACGTACTGCTCTGATACGATCAACAGTTTCATCTCGTCGGTCGCGCATGGTATAAAGCTCTGTACGCGGCATGTAATCTCCTAAGAAATTCTGTCCCTGCATATAAGTAGGAATATTCAAACCAGCTAGTTGTAATGAGGTTGCTGATAAATCGATATTGCTTATGAGATCATCTCTTACTTCAGCGGAATCTTTCCCATTAGGAATGTGAACCAAAAGGGGGGTATTTGTACCTCCATCGTATAAAAACTGCTTATGACGCACCATTGGGCTTCCCTGATCGCCAATAAAAAAAACATAAGTATTGTCGGCCAGTCCTTCCTCTTTCAAACGCTTTAAAATTTTGCCAAGCTCATTATCTACCAACTGAACTGTTTCCAGATAAAAGGCCCAATCCTGACGGGCAAGTTTATGATCTGGCCAATAGGGAGGCAACTTAACTTGTGATGGATGAACGGGTCTGGCCGTATCTCTTAAAAATCCCCGATGTGGCTTGTGAATTTGAATTTGTCCAAAAAAGGGCTGCCCAACTTTGCGCTCACTCCAGTCAATCCCATCGTAAATTTTATAATCAGTCTTGAAATTATAATCCTGCTTACCAGGACGATCAGGGTGCTCACAACTTCCATTAAATGTAAAATATCCAGCCTGCTCAAAATACTCTGTGATCACCTTTACTCCTTCTGGTAAAGGGAGCATAACCTCGGGACGAGTACGATGCTGATGGCAGTTTATACTTACTGGATACATCCCTGTTACCATACCCGATCTGCTAGGCGAACAAACTGCTGTAGAGGTATGGCAGTTCGTAAAACGAATCGATTTTTCAGAAAAATTATCTAGATTGGGAGTTTGTACATTGGGATTCCCATAACAGGCCAAATCAGGACCTAAGTCATCAGCAACAATCCAAAGCACATTCGGTCTTTTTCCTTGATTCGAATTAGTTTTTTTGGCTGCGCATGATCCGCAAAATGTTAACATTGCTCCTGAAAGTAATGTTCCAACTAGCAGTGAGAATTTCATTCTATTTGATTTCATTCTATTTGATTTCATTCTATTTGATTTTATCTGTTTTGTACCTAATTTTTAGACGTTGTTTTTTCAAAGGAAATGCTTTTTAGGAGTATGCGCCTCCTGAAACAAACTGTTCATCTAGTCTCTATATTAGGATGAACAAGGGCAACATTATCCTGTTCTCATGGATCCTTAGACAAATCAAAAAGTTGTATTGGAGCATTCATAGTCATTTTTTAAAGTCAGTTATCCTCTTTCTATCCTCGACTACTTTTGAATCCAAAGGCTTTAACCAGAAAGAATACGAATAGCTACCTGCCGAAATTCTGTACTTTTTGATCGGTGCTGCATTTTTACTCCAGGAATCGTTTCCTCCAACTCCCATGTGTTGACCATCAATTTGTACTCTGATAAAGTCCGTATCTGTCAATTCATAGGGGTGCAAAGCCTTTTCTATTTGCTGCCATGTCCATGGACGGGCACTCATATTCAAATCCTGATCTCCAAGAATTTGTAATCCATCCCCATCGTTATTCCTGAAACTCATCCATTGCACTCCGGTGCGATTGGCATTCTCTTGAGGGAATACATATTCCTCCATAAAATCATCCAATTCCTTTTGATATAAACCGACATAAGCTGCTGAATTTCTATCACAGTAATTCTCAAATGGACCACGGCCCAACCATTTAATGCTGTGAAACGAATTAGGCATCCCGAAAGATTGCCCCAGACGGGGAAGGTTAGGAAGCGTAGCATCTGCATTCAACTTGATATCAACCTTAACAAATCCATTCCCAAAAATGCGGTAGTCAGCTTTCCAACTTGCTTTTCCATCTGCTAACAGAAAGCTAACAGATACTAATGATTCACTCTCACTAACTTGTTTCACATCCAGATTTTGGAGCACTCTCTCTTGAGTTGCTTCTTTCCAAATTTTCATACTTTCATGAGTTCTGGCTCCTCTTTTATCGTTATCGGTTTGCGGACGCCAGAATTCAGGCAGAAAAGAGGATGAATTAATCAGTTCAACACCTCTAAAAACGTAAGAAGTTAGTGCACCTGTTTTTTTGTCGAATGCCATGGAAAATTTATCAGCTTTCAGCTTCAGAACATTTTCATCGGACTCAGAAGTTAGCTTTGACAAGCTCTCAGCATTCAGATCTTTAATCTTTTTCTTCTCCCATTTCAGAGGAAGTTGCTCCGAGGCAATTTCGTGGCCGGCTTGAGCCCAATCTGTATTCTCTTTCAAAACCAATGAAAATTGAACGAAATACTCAGCTCCTTCAAGTTTTCTTTTTATTTCTTTAAAGGGCAATTCAATTTCCTGAAATTCTCCAGGAAGGATGCTATTTAATTCCAAGTCTGCTGATTTTAGAATCTTACCATCTTCCAATAAGATATATTTCAACTCGTACTTAGCCAAATCAATAAAAAAATGTCTGTTCTTCACAACTACAACATTCTCCTTTTCTTTGCTCCATTTTACTTCTACTGGTTGAAAAGCTTTCTTCACTTCCCAAAGCGCAGGATGTGGATTCAAATTGGGGTCAACCACCCCATTAATACAAAAATTACTGGAGTTAATTTTGTCACCAAAATCACCACCATAAGCAAAAAACTCTTCTTCTTTTTCGTTTTTCTTAACAATACCTTGATCTCTCCAGTCCCAAATAAATCCACCAACAATGCGCTTATGACTTCTGAAAGCGTCCCAAAACTCCTTAAAATTACCCGTTGAATTTCCCATGGAATGAGCGTACTCACTAAAAACAACAGGACGATTATCTCCTTTTTGGTTAGCAATTTTCAAAGCTGATGAGGGTGAAGGATAAAATCGTCCTACAAGGTCTACATAATCCAAATCTCTTGGATTGGCAAGACGATCATCCTTATAAGGATAGTTGGGTTGCCCTAGAGGAATATAGCCTTTAACATGATGATTTCCCTGGGCAGGTTCATAATGCACCAATCGAGTAATGTCAAAATCTCGAATCCAACTCGCCATAGCGGCATGATTAGGACCTCTTCCCGATTCATTTCCAAGCGACCAAAATAGTATAGAAGGATGATTTTTGTCTCGTTCAAGCATTCGAATAGCTCGCTCCATGTGGGCATGTGTCCATTCCGGATTATTGGAAAGCAATCCTCCTACTCCATGAGTTTCCAGATTGGCTTCATCCATTACATAAATTCCATATTTATCGCACAGCTCATAAAAATAAGGATCGTTGGGATAATGACAAGTCCGAATCGCATTGATATTAAACTGTTTCATCAGTATAATTTCATCTTCAATATCTTTCCTTGTAAGCGCTTTGCCTCGAATGGGATGATGATCGTGACGGTTAACACCATACAATAAAACAGATTTCCCATTTACCAGCAATTCTCCTTCCGCAGATGTTTCTACCGAACGAAATCCAATACGTGTGCTCTTAGCCTCTAATAAATTTCCCTCTGCATCTTTAAGAGCAAACACCAAAGTATATAGATTTGGTGTTTCTGCTGTCCATTTCAAAGGATTCAAGATTTTCTTCTCCAGTAATGCAAATTTCACATTGTCCAGTCGAGGATACTTTTCCTTTACAATTTTTTCTACAGGAATTTCAAGTGGCGATTCAAAGACTGCTTTTTGATCACAATCATAAAGCATAACCTCAAGTTTTGTTCCTTTCAGCTTGTTGATTCCATCCCAATGAATTTCTGGTCTAATTTCCAGATTCGCATCCTTGTAGTCTTCATCAAGCTTTGTTTGTACAAAAAAGTCATTGATATGCAGCTTAGGTTCTGCCAATAATAGAACTTCCCGATGAATTCCACTCAATCTCCAATGATCCTGATCTTCCAAATAAGAGCCATCACACCAACGATAAACTTTTACAGAAATATTATTTTTCCCTTTTTTCAATTGAGTAGTGATGTCAAATTCTGAAGGCAAACGGCTTCCCTGACTGTATCCAACAAACTGACCATTGACCCAGACATAAAAGGCAGAACTAACACCTCCAAAATGCAATTTAACATTCATACCATCCCATTTTTCTAAAAGATCAAAACTTCGCTGGTAGCAACCAACCGGATTATCATCAGAATTGATAAAAGGAGGATTAACCTTAAAAGGGTAAACAACATTGGTATAGATAGCTGTACCATATCCTTTTAATTCCCAGTTTGACGGCACTTGTATCTTATCCCATCCATGAACATCTTCTAGATAAAAATCCTTGCTTGCCTGCTCAGGTGTTTCCGTAAAAGAAAAATCCCATTCCCCATTTAGTGAAAAAACTCTATCGGTATATGCTTTGTCACATTTTAGAGCATCCTCATTTGAATTATAAGAGTACATTGAGGCTCGCGCTTGTAACTTATTAATTCCTATCACTAACGGATTTTCCCAGTCGTTGGGGCGTTGTGAAAACCCATTAAAAGCAATTAATAGAATTGCTAATATACAGATCG
>JADGFH010000311.1 GCA_016743925.1 Labilibaculum sp. | reverse complement strand
CTAAGAAACATACTGTATAATGAAATACTTTAAGAAAAAATGGAATGAAACGAGAGGTGACCAATATGATGATTGGGGAACTTCAATGTATTTTCTCGAAACGGATGATTTAGGGCTACCATCTCGGCAGATTGAAAAGTATGATAACGGTATTGTCCTAAAATACGGCAATGACAAAATTGAAGATTCTTTTGGTGGATTAGGTGACCATGAATTGGATTTAGAAGAATTTAATGAATTTGAAATCACAAACGCTGATTTTGAAAAAGAGTGGAAAGCAAAAGCAAAGCAATTTGTAATCAGTAAATCAATTGGTGTTCTATTTCAAGACGACCAATTTGAGGACTGGTGGGAAGCTGAGCCAAGAGAGATTCCTTTTTTTGATAATAAAATAATAAAAATAACATTCATGGACTTGGTCTCAGAAGATGATACAGAATTTATTGAGGAGGCAGATCAAGCTTTGGAACGGTTTCTTTCAAAAACAGAGATTGATAGAAAAGGATTATCAGATTTGACCTATAAACATTGCATTGACTTTTTGGACGCTGTTGCTTACGGAGATGAAGATGGTCGACTAAGACAGATAACGGATAAAAATAAAATTTGGGATTATGTGTACCCAAAAAATATTTTTGTAGCACGTAGAGACCGACGGGATCAAGACATTTATTTAAACCTTACATGTGGATGTGAGTGGGAAAAAGAGCACGGATTACAACTTGTATTTAGACAAGGAAAGAAATTGACTAGAATAAGTGAACAAGATGGACACTTGACTGAATCTGATGCTTTTGATAAGCCTGATAGTGAAGATAAATTGCTTAATGCTTTCATAAAGGAATTTGATAAAAAAGCTTGGTGGAAACGATGGAAATAAAGCCAGCTGTACACCCGCCGCTAGTGCGCGATTATATCGCGTTTCTTGAAAAAGATAAAAGCCATACGAAAGGATTCGCGCGGCAGTAAGGTAATTAGCAACAAAAAAATCACAATGAATATTATAAGCTATGACAAATAACAATCCAGACCTTCTGACTGCATTTCCTCTTCTTTCCTCAGAAAGATTAGATCTGATTGAAATAAATCAGGAACATTTAACGGATTTGTTTAAATTATATAGCGATGAAAATGTAACGGAATTTTACAATATCAAAACCTTAAAAGAAGAGACGGAGGCTCAAAAATATTTGGACCTTTTTATGTCGCAATTTCTTATTGAAATGGGCATTCGGTGGGGAATAGCTTTAAAAGGTAAAACTGAGATTATTGGAACAATTGGATTTAATAATTACACAAGAAACCATCGAGCAAATATCGGCTACGATTTACAAAAAGACTATTGGAATAATGGCTATGTAAAAGAAGCTATAATGGCGGTCGTAAAATTTGGATTCGAAAAACTTGAAGTCAATCGGATTGAAGCGGAAGTAATGCCTGGGAATATTTATTCGGAAAAAGCATTAAATAGCCTTGGTTTTAAAAAAGAAGGGCTATTAAGAGACTGGATGATATGGAATGAAAAGCATTACGACATGAACATGTATTCCTTACTGATAAACGCTAAAGAATAAGATTACGTTATCGTATGACGATGATTGACAGGTCTGAAAGCACTGCAATTTGAAGGTTTATTTCGATTAGCAAATATCAGCAGGCAAATTACTTTGTTTGAACTAAAACTAAAGATATGCAAGCATTAGATGCTCTTGAATTTGGACATTACTATCACATTTACAATCGTGGTATAAATGGATGCGATTTATTTACAAGCGAAGAGAATTATCAATATTTTTTAAGCTTGTATGAAAAGTATATTGATTCAATTGCAGAAACATTTGCATTCGTATTAATGCCAAATCACTTTCATATTCTGATCAAATTAAAAGATGACATTTGTTATAAACACAAAAATGCTAACAGTTCTATGGACGCTGTCCGGTTTAGTGAAATAAAATGGGAAACCAAAAACCTGTCAGCGTCTGAAAGTGCTGAAAGCCATATAATACCAAATCCACACCTTCATTTTTCGCACTTCTTTAATGCGTATACCAAATATATTAATCGTCGAAACAAGCGCCACGGATCTTTATTCGAACGTGCTTTTAAGCGCAAGTTAATTACTGACGAAATTTATTTTAAAAACTTGGTTTTATACATTCACAGGAATCCTGTGATTCACGGATTTTGCGAGCATCCTATAGAATATGCTTGGAGTAGTTATTTGACTTGTATAGGCTCTAAGCCAACCAAAATAATGCGAGATGATGTAATTCAATGGTTTTGTGACAAAGAGAATTTTGAAAATTGTCACAAACAATCCTTACCAATTGATGAATTAGAGGAGTGGTTAGAAATCTAAGGCAGAAGGATCTCACAGCCTTAAAATACAAGCCGTCTCAGTTTTGAGACGGTTTTTTTGTGCATTCATGTAAGGATTCATAATTAGATCGCTAGATTCTGTCACCGTAGTGAAATATGAATTAAATTGTAAGATAAACTGATATTAGTTTGAAGGTAATTAAAACCATATTGCAAATTAGATCTAAAAGCACGCTGAAAATAGAGTGTTTACTTTCTGATGGGAATGAAAAGATTCAGTTAATCTATTTCCCAGAAGAGGGAAGTATTGCCTGTAATGAGGATACACATCTGTCGCAAATGATTTGTAAACTTCAGTTTCAGTTCGAGAAGGTTATACGAACTGCGATAAAAGGTAAATTAAGCGTTGATCAACCTATTAGCTGCGTGTTTATTGATGGTTTTAACTTTTTAAATAGAGTAGAATTCAATCAGTACATACGAGTTGATAGACGTAATGAAAAACTGAACATTACTGCTAATCAAACCGAAATAAAGGATATTCATAAAATATATGCAGATGGATCTCATTCGACCGAGCTAAATCAGTCGGGTTATGGTGGATTTATAGAATCTTCAGCAGGTATACAGGAAATCTATTTTCAAACAATTAAGGAGGGAAGTAGTAATTTAATGGAACTCCTGGCTGTTATTGAAGGGCTTCAGCGCTTAAAATGCCAAGATAAAATACAAGTAAATACCGACAGCCGTTTTGTGATAAGAGGTTTGGTACAGTGGGTTCATTTTTGGAAGCATAACAATTGGCAAACTGCTTATGGTCATGAGGTGAAATTTGTTCAATACTGGAAACTTATTGATCAGCTTTGCAATAATAAATTGGTAGAATTAAAATGGATAAAAGGCCATTCTGATAATAATAAGCAAGAGTTTTGTCATCAGTTAGCACGTAAATCTGCTAATAGTCAAAAATAAACGAATATCAACCCCGAATACTTTTGCTTGAAGCGCACTCAGATTAGGAGTTATGACAAAAAAAACTGTAGTTTTGCCGCTCTTACTTCAAGTGAGGGAAGCAAACCGGTTAAAAAGATAAGGATGAATATTAAAATAGTTGATTTCGGAATTTGTAAAGCGATAGGAGAGACGAAGAAAGACATTGAGGCAGGTAGTGTAACAGGATACTTTTTACATTCTGACGACATGGAGTTTTTGGAAAAAACCGATGTTATAACTCCTACGGTAGGATTGAGCTTTGGAATCAGCTATCAGTTCGAACAGATTTCAGAAGAAGCGGAACTGGTTGATTTTGTATGCAGAATTAGACATCCTAAGTTGGTGAATCCAATCACCAAAGAACAATTTATAGAAACTGTAGAAGAAAAAGATTGCTACATTGATGAGTTAGGAAATGACTTTTACACATTCGAGTTCGACTGGGAAATGCAGCAGGGAGAATGGATCTTTGAGATCATCCATGATGACGAAATAATGTGCAGCCAGACATTTACGCTGAAAGCATAAAGTAAAATTAACACACTTAGGATTCCTACTTTAAGTGGGGCTTCCAATAAAAATAAATTCATGCACGTCTGCATTATAGTCGGTAGACCATTTTGCACTTGTAATCTAGCTTAAATCTTTTTTATTTGCGGAACAAATACCGCGTAGCGGTTACATGATTGTAGCCTCGAATATAAGATGGAAATCATTCCTCGTAGAGGATACACTGTCATGCTAATCTTTTTTGTAGTATCTTGCTTTAAACGAAGATTATACCACGACTATGTGTACAATTAGCCCTTGTGTTTAATGACTAATATCCATAAAACAAATTAGAATTATGACATTAAAAGATTTATTTGATATTGCAAAGTTTCAACTGAAAGATTTATCAGCTTTAGAAACTCCGGATTTTCGTCTTGAACAGGCTGAGTATAAAGAAGACGAAGATATTTGGGAGATTGTGGTATCTTATTTAATTGAGAATACAAACAAAACGGCTACTCCATCAGCTGCTCTTACATCTGAACATCAATTTTATAGAGTCTATAAAAGAATTAGAATAGATAAAGACAAAAATATAGTTGGGTTCTATATATATGATAGTAAAAAATGATTCTATTTGATACAAATGTTAATTATTGGTCACCCGAACTTTGAGTCGGGAGACCAATCTACTTTAACCAAACACAATAGTTCTTGTACCATCTACAATAATGCGATGTTCTGCTTTATAGGCTAGGGCACGAGCCAGTACAATTCGTTCCAAATCACGACCTTTTCGAATCAAATCCTTAATGGTATCCTTATGGGTGATCCGCATAATATCTTGTTCGATAATTGGTCCTTCGTCCAGATCTTCTGTTACAAAGTGGCTGGTAGCTCCAATCATTTTAACACCTCGCTCGTAGGCTTGTTTGTAAGGGTTTCCTCCAACAAATCCTGGTAAAAAAGAATGGTGTATGTTAATGATTTTATTTTTGAACTCACGAATAAAATTGGGCGATAATACTTGCATGTAACGAGCCAAAACCACCAAATCGATATTGTGTTCTCTTAGTAAGGCAATCTCTTTGGCTTCTTGTTCTGCTTTGGTATCCTTGGTAATTGGGAAAACGTGGTATGGAATACCAGCAGCATCGGCTATAGGTTTTAAATCGGGATGATTAGAAACAATCAAGGGAATCTCAATATCGTATTCGCTCATGTTGTAACGCCAAAGAATCTCCTGAAGACAATGGTCATATTTTGAAACGAAAATAGCTACACGCTGCTTTTGGTTCGAAAATTCGATTCGCCAGTGTGCATTAAATTGTGTTGCTATTGGTTCAAAAGCTTCATGAAGCTTTGAGGCTGGAATATTTGAATTTGCCATATTCCATGCTACACGTAAGGAGAAAAATTGCTGATTCTGGTTTACATGCTCATCTAAATCGATGATATTGCCGCCTATTTCATATATAAATTGGGTTATTTTTGCTACAATTCCATTTTGATCGGGACAAGTGAAGAGTAAAAATGCATTTACATTATTATCAGTCATAATGATACTTTATCTAGGAGTCATCTCCTGTGGTTAAATTTGATTAATAGTATACGATAGAATCTCTATCATAAAGTGGTAAATGCAAAAATAGAAATTTTATACAATAATTTAGTGGCGATTGTGAGATAAAAAAAATCCGCAAAAGTAAAAATACAATTGCGGATGATTAAAAATAGTACTGAGTAATTTAGACGAACTGATTTGAGGTAAGATTGCCCGATTACCCAATACTTTTAATAGGATATAATAGTTCTACCAATTTAATATTTTAGTAAAGATGTAGTTTTCTGCATCAGGAAGGTAGGCTTTTGCAGCTTCCACATCATCTGCAGTTAGGTAATGCAAATTATAATTGATTACAGATTGCACACGCTCACTATTCACGTCAACCAAACGAGGCTTAACCTTACCATTTTCGTCTTCTACATCTTTTAGGAATAGAGGAGAAGCATTTCCAATAGGATCAACGGTTACCATACATTTCGAGTGTCCTTGTTTGAATAAGGTGTAAACGCCATCACCTAATAGCGTACACAATGTCAAATCGAAACCAATTGGACGACAACAACGCAAACCAAAACCTAACTCAACCGGACGAGTTCCGATGTTAAGATCGTAAGTTTTCATTTTACGCTGAATTAGCATGTTGAAAACATGCGACTTACTTACATTAAACAACTCAGGGTGTCCGTGTGCATCGTAGGTAAAGTTAACGCCAGTACTTTCAATTTCTTCATCGCTCATAAAATGAAAAACGCCTTCGCTAATTACAGCAGCTCCATAGTTTAAACCCATAATTCTTCTTTTAATGATAGAAGAGATTACCAATTGAGCAATTTTTTCTGCTGAAATACTTGTTTTATTAAACATTTCAGGAATAATGATCATTGGAAAATGACAAGCAGTCCCAATTCCAAAAGCAAGGTGACCTGCTTCGCGTCCCATGGCAGCCAATACGAACCAGTTTTGAGATGTTCTGGCATCTTCGTAAACAGTAGTTGCAATCTTTACACCTTCATCTTTTGCCGAATGGAAACCAAATGTCGGAGATCCTTCAGGCAAAGGAAGATCGTTATCGATTGTTTTAGGAACGTGAATATTTGAAATGTTTACATTGTTTTCTTCTAAATATTTTGAGATTCTATTCGCTGTTGAAGCAGTATCATCACCACCAACTGTAACCAATAGCTTCACATTATTTTCAACGAAAAAATCGGTAGAGAAATCTGTATCTTTTGGCTTAAAACGACTCATTTTAAGGTGAGATCCACCTTTGGTAAAGATTCCATCAAGAGTTGCGAAATCAAGTTCAACCATATTTCGATCTTCCGAAAAAAGACCTTTATAGCCTTCATGCAAGCCGATAACACGGTAACCGTTTCTTAAAAAGACTTTTCCTACACTACTAATCACGGTGTTAATGCCCGGAGCCGGACCACCACCACACAGAATTACAACAGAATCTTTCAT